>CAIZHL010000191.1 GCA_903932755.1 uncultured beta proteobacterium | reverse complement strand
GCTTGACCGCCGCGCACCCGATCGAGCAAGTTGGCGAGCAATTGCGCGCAATGATGCCGTGGATCAAGAAGAACAAACTGGTCGATCAAACCAAGAACTGATCAACCTGGCACTTTGCAAAGGGCGCGGCGCTGCTGCGCCCTTTTTTATTTTTGCCTCCGCATTGTGTGCGAAAGTACCGGTAGCCGGGTTTGTTGCCGAACTTGCCTGAGCCGTTAGAATAGCAGTCGTTGCCTACTAGCTTGCCACCATGCCGCCAATCCCTCCTCGCAAGGCGTTGATGAATTCCGAATTGCGTCGGCGGGGTATTTATTTGCTGCCCAATTTGTTGACGACGGCTGCCTTGTTCGCGGGTTTCTATGCCATCGTCCAGGCCATGACCGGGCGTTTCGAACATGCAGCTGTGGCAATTTTCATTGCCATGGTACTGGATGGCCTCGATGGTCGCGTGGCGCGCATGACCCGAACCCAGAGCGCGTTTGGCGCGGAATATGATTCGCTCTCCGATATGGTCTCCTTTGGAGCGGCGCCAGCGCTGATAGTTTTCGAGTGGGCGATGAAAGGAATGGGCAAATGGGGATGGATTGCGGCATTTGTCTATTGCGCCGGAGCTGCCTTGCGTCTTGCCCGCTTCAATACCAATATTGATGTAGTGGATAAACGCTACTTCCAAGGATTGCCCAGCCCGGCCGCCGCAGCGTTGGTAGCTGGATTTATATGGATAATCAACGACCTGAACATTCCCGGTGAAGATGTCCGCTGGTATGCCTTCGCGCTGACGCTTTTTTCGGGCATTACCATGGTGAGTACTTTGCCGTATTGGAGCGGCAAGGACATAAACATGCGCCGTAGCGTGCCTTTCATGGTTCTTCCCGTCATCGTTCTTGGCTATGTGTTGGTCTCGTCCTATCCGCCCGGGGTTTTGTTCGGATTGTTCCTCGCCTACGCCCTGTCGGGTTACGTCATGGCGGCTTTGACTTGGCGCAACGGGAAGAAACGAAATTCAGATGACGGCTGAGAGCGGAACTGCCGGCCAAAAGCCGCAATTGCGACAGATCGAAATCTGTTGCGCGCCGGAAATAAAGTCTTTATAGTCTCTCTCATGACCGCGATGTTCATTATTTCCGCTCTGTTTCTTGCCGTCACTGGCGCGTTCGCCGCGCGCCTGTCGTTGCGCGCCAAGCTGCTTCCGCTGCTGCGCCGCGCGCGCTAAAACACCCCCTCTCCACAATCCGGTTTTACATAGTGTCCGCCTCCGTGAGGAGCGGTATCGTCCTTTTTTTGTTTTGAACAATATTGGCGGCGTCCGATGTCAATGAAGCTGGCACCGATCGCTACCAACACACTGCTTTCTCAGGAGACTTCCATGTCCAAGGAACACTTGATCATTTTCGATACCACCTTGCGCGACGGCGAACAAAGTCCGGGCGCTTCCATGACCAAGGAAGAAAAGCTGCGGATCGCCCGTCAGCTCGAGCGCATGCGTGTCGACGTCATCGAGGCTGGCTTTCCGGCGGCATCGAACGGCGATTTCGACGCAGTCAGGGCTGTTGCCGAAGCGATAAAGGATTCAACGGTCGCCGGGCTTTGCCGTGCCTTCGACAAGGATATCGCTCGGGCGCTCGAGGCCGTCAAGCCCGCGAAATCGGGGCGCATCCACACCTTCATCGCAACCAGTCCGATCCACATGGAAAAAAAGCTGCGCATGGCGCCGGATGACGTCCTTCTCGCGGCCCAGCATGCAGTTCGTTTCGCGCGCAACGGGATCGACGATGTCGAATTTTCCTGCGAGGACGCGGGACGTTCCGATCTTGATTTTCTTTGCCGCATTATCGAAGCAGTGATCAAGGAAGGCGCTTCCACCATCAACATTCCCGACACTGTCGGCTACAACGTGCCGGAGCAGTATGCGAATCGGATTCACCAGTTGCGTGAACGCATCCCCAATTCCGACAAGGTGATCTGGTCGGTGCATTGCCATAACGACCTTGGCTTGGCCGTGGCCAACAGCCTTGCCGCCGTGATGGCGGGTGCGCGCCAGGTCGAATGCACCATCAACGGCCTTGGCGAGCGCGCCGGCAATGCCGCGCTGGAGGAGATCGTCATGGCCGTGCACACCCGGCAGGATGTGTTCCCCTGCGTCACCCGGATCGATACCACGCAGATCGTTGCGGCATCGAAGATGGTGTCCAGCATTACCGGATTTCCGGTGCAGCCCAACAAGGCGATTGTCGGTGCCAATGCGTTTGCGCATGAGTCCGGCATTCATCAGGACGGCGTGCTGAAACACCGCGAAACCTACGAGATCATGCGCGCCGAAGATGTTGGCTGGAACGCCAACAAACTGGTGCTCGGCAAGCATTCCGGGCGCACGGCATTCAAGGCCCGTCTCAAGGAGCTTGGCATTGAGGTTGAGGGCGAACAGGTGCTGAATGCGGCATTCACGCGATTCAAGGAACTGGCCGACAAGAAGCACGAGATTTTTGATGAGGACTTGCACGCCCTGATGAGTGACGAAATGGTATTGACCGATGACGAGCACTACACGCTCGTGTCATCGATGTTCCACTCGGAAACCGGAGAGGCCCCGCAGGCCCGCCTGACGCTATCCGCGGGAGGAACAGAGCGGCATGCCGAATCAAGTGGCAGTGGTCCTGTTGATGCAACTTTCAAGGCGATTGAAAGTGTCGCTGTTAGCGGTTCCGAGTTGTTGCTCTACTCGGTAAATGCCATCACGACAGGTACGGATGCCCAGGGCGAGGTGACAGTGCGCTTGGCGAAAGACGGACGGATCGTTAACGGCCAGGGCGCCGATACGGATATCGTGGTCGCGTCCGCCAAGGCCTATCTCAATGCGCTCAACAAACTGTGCTCCGGGCAGGAGAAGCTCAATCCACAGATTTGACAGCCCTGGACGGCGCGCTTGCACGGGCATGGCCGAGGCAACCTGCGAACAGCAGCGCCGCCAGGAAGACCTCGGCCATTGCCAGCGCTTGGCTCGCGCCTTGGTCGGAAAACGCGCGCACCGCCCCTTCGGCGACATAAATCAGGGAAAGCAGCGATGTCCACTGGTGGGTGTAACGCTTGCCGCGCAGTATGCCGAACAGGGGAAACAGGAGCGGCAGGGCTTTCAGCACCAGCATCGAGCCACCGGGGCGCAGCGGTGCCAGCCAGAGTTCCCAGGCAATGCAGAGAAAGATCAGGCCGACCAGGCTGATCGATGCCAGCCGGTTGAACCAGGGATTCACGACGCGAGCTTTTTGGCAGTTTCTGCCAAGCGACGTCCGAGAGCGACGGCGAGTTGCTTCTCATGTTCGCTAACAATCGTGTTGCCATCACTGCCGCTGACGTGACTGGCGCCATATGGCGTGCCGCCTTCGCGCGTAGCGGATAGCGCTGCTTCGGTGTAGGGAATGCCGACGAAGATCATGCCGTGATGCAGTAGCGGCAGCATCATTGACAGCAGGGTGGACTCCTGTCCGCCGTGCATCGAGGCGGTAGAGGTGAATACTGCTGCCGGCTTGCCTGCCAATGCTCCCTTGAGCCACAGACCGCTGGTGGAGTCGAGGAAGTACTTAAGCGGCGCCGCCATGTTGCCAAAGCGGGTTGGACTGCCCATTGCCATACCGATGCATTCCTCAAGATCACGAGCCTCGACATAGGGCGCACCCTCATCCGGGATGGCGGCTTCGGTGACTTCGCAGACTGTTGATACTTTGGGTACCGTGCGCAGTCTTGCGGTGAGCCCGGATGTTTGTTCAATGCCGCGGGCGATGTGACGTGCCAAGTCACGTACCGAGCCATGATGGCTGTAGTAGAGAACCAGAATCTCCTGAGTTGTGCGTGCCTTCTGCATTTTGCGGCCTCCAGTAGAATCCGATTATATGTGGCTCCTTGCACCATTCCGATTGATCGTGCGGACATTCCGTCGTTTTGGCGACGAGCACTGCGCCCAGACAGCTGCTGCACTTTCCTTCGCCACGCTGATCGGCCTGGTGCCGATGATCGCAGCTGCGTTTGCGCTGATTTCCTTCTTTCCGGTCGGGGTCGGTCTCGGTTCGGCGCTGGAGAAATTCCTGCTTGCCAACCTGCTGCCCGAGAAGGCGGGCGCCATCATCGCCAAGTACATCGGGCAGTTCGCATCGCGCGCAGGACGCGTGACATTCCTCGGTGTCGTGGTTCTTGGAGCAACGGCACTGATGCAGATGCTCACCATCGAGCGCGCTTTCAATCACATATGGCGCGTCAAGTCCAAACGGCCGCTGTTGCGAAGGCTGGCCATGCACGGACTTGCGCTCTTGCTGGGTCCGCTGGTGTTTGGTGCGAGCCTCGCAGCTATTTCTTTTGTCACCAGCATCTCGTTCGGTTTCATCGACGAGCCTGTCTGGGTAAACAGATTCGTGTTGCGCGCAATGTTGCCGTTCATCTTCATGTCCGCCCTGTTCGGCCTGCTTTACTGGATAGTACCCAACAAGCCGGTAAATGCTTGGCATGCAGCCTTCGGCGGGGCAATGGCGGCAATGGGCTTTGCGGGTCTGCAGGAGTTGTTCGCGCTATATATCGCGACGGGGTTCAAGGTGAACGCGATGGTCTACGGGGCATTCTCGGCGATTCCCGTCTTCCTGGTCTGGCTGTACGCGTCCTGGAGCGTGATCCTCGTCGGCGCCCTGATCGTTGCCGAGTTGCCGCAATCCGCGCGGGCCTAGCTTGCGGCGGGATTGCGGATAAACTCGAAAACCTCGACGCTTGCGGTTTCGATAAGACTCCGGTGCGGCATGCATTCGGCGACCTGCAAGTGATCTCCATCCTCCTGCAGCAAGGTAAATGGGCGGGCGTTGTAATCGCCGCGCACGGCCAGAATCGCCTCGCCGCGATTCAGGCTGGCCAGCGCTGGAAGCAGCAAAGCAGGGATCGGGGGCTCTGGATTGCGGCTGCTCAAAGTTTGTATCCGTACCGGTTTTGCCGATGGCGCAATGACTTCCAGGCCCATCTCGACATGGCTGCTGTTCTTGCTGCGCGCCCAGCGCACCAGGCAGATTTGCCAGCCAGCCCCTTCACCCGTGCGTAATCCCACAGCACAACCGGCAACGATGCCGGTGACCTCGCCGACAACATGCACGATCGCATAGCCAGACGGCCCCTCGTTGAGGACCGTCCAATCGCTGTAGGTAAGTTCGCAGGTACTGGATTTAGGCTCGTCCTTTTGCAGGTCACTTACCAGTGCTGCCCACAGGCTGCTTAGTTGAGTACAGACATCCACCGCCAGGGATTGCGTGCGGCGATTGAAGTTGCGCCGCCTAGGCGCGATCCAGCGTTGGCGCGCCCGTTCCAGCGCGTTTCGATAGTCGGCACCCGCAGCCTGGCGGGGCAGGCCGAGAGACGACGGCGGCACACCGTCATTCAGCTGATCCAGATGCCTTGCCGCCAGATCGGCAAGCTCGCCGAAGCGGAAGTAAAGGCAGCGCCCGCCATCAGGCATCAGACGGAGCAGGGCAACAGGGGGCTGGTCCAGGCTGGCGTCAAGCCAGAACCAGTCGCCGGAGCCTCCAGGTCGAATTGTGTCGATTCGGGTAAACGCAGCATGAGTCTCGAGATAGTCCGCAAGGAATGCAACTTCACGCGGCGTGAGTCCTTCCGGTTGGGCTGCCGTGAGTGCCAGCATGGCCTTGAAGCGGGCGTCTATGGCGCTCATCTCGGCCGGGAGGGTTGCCGTCGGGTCGACCGACTCGTGGGCGGCGTGATAAAGGGCCTGCGCGTTGCGCCAAAAGTTCATCGGCGTCGGAATGGCAATAAGCAATGTAGCAACCAGTTGCCGAGACAGGTTGATGATTCCCTGCAAACAGATTTGCGGCCTGCTGCGATGGACCCGGGCAAGTTCCTGCGGATCGGCGTCCGCGGCAATTTTCAGCCAGGTTTCCCCCAGTTCTGCACGCAGGCCAATCAGGCCCTGGGCAACCGTACCGAGGTGGATTGGCAAGGGTAGCTTGACGTCCAGCAGCATGGGGGTAAGCGCGTCGTCAATTCGATCGGCGCGCTGTTGGAGCAGTTCGTCGATCTTGAGTCGATGCAATACCGGAAGGCCCAGCGAAGCAATTGCGGCCAAGTGTTTGCGAAGGGGTACCAGATCGAGCAGCGGGTCGTCCGGCTGCGGCTCGGCGAGCCAGTCCAAAGCGTGCTGTAGCTCTATGGGCGGCGGAGATATTTTCTTGTTGCGCATGGTAGGCGTAACTGCCGGGGATGAAACGTGATTCTAGTAGAATCCAGTGCCATTTTGACTTGTTTGCGCGATGAGGTATCAGGGATGAGCAGCTTGCTTTCGACCAAACCCATTGATCCACAGGATCGCTTGATCGTTGCCCTTGATGTTCCCGACGCCGAGTCGGCGCGGGCTTTGGTGATCGAACTCGGTGATGCGGTGGTTTTTTACAAAATCGGGCTGGAACTGTTCATGACCAGCGGCTATTTCGATTTGCTGCACTGGCTTACAGGGCAGGGCAAGAAGGTATTTGTCGATCTGAAATTCTTCGACGTGCCGGAAACGGTGCGTTCCGCCGTGCGAGCGCTTGCAGGCAGCGGAGCGACCTTTGCCACCGTTCATGGCAATCAGGCGATCATGGAAGCGGCGGTGAAGGACAAGGGCAATCTCAAAATCCTGGCTGTCACCGTGCTGACCAGCCTTGATCGCGGCGACCTGGATGATCTCGGTTTTGCCTGTGAGGTAGACAAGCTCGTACTCTCGCGCGCGCGCCGGGCGCTGGCCGCTGGTGTGGACGGCATTGTTTCGTCGGGTCTCGAGGCGCCGATGATCCGGCACGAGCTGGGTGACAAACTCATGGTGGTCACTCCCGGCATCCGGCCGGTCGAGAACAAGCCGGCCGACGACCAGAAGCGCACCGTCGATGTCGCCCAGGCCTTCAGGAACGGCGCCGACTACATCGTGGTCGGTCGGCCGATCCGCCAGGCGGCCAATCCCCGTCAGG
>CAIZHL010000190.1 GCA_903932755.1 uncultured beta proteobacterium | reverse complement strand
TTCACAACGAGCGAACCCTCCTTCAAGGCGACGCGCGTCAGGCCGCCGGGGACCATGCTGATTTCCTTGCCGGACAGCACATAGGGCCGCAGGTCGATGTGGCGCGGCGCGACTCCGCTGTCGACGTAGGTCGGGCAGGTCGACAGCGCCAATGTCGGTTGCGCGATGTAGGTTTCGGGCGCGGCGAGGATCTTGGCGCGGAAGTCTTCGATCTCCGCCTTGCTCGATGTGGGGCCGACCAGCATGCCGTAGCCGCCAGAGCCGTGCACTTCCTTCACCACCAGTTCGGCCAGGTGCTCGAGCACGTACTTGCGGTCGTCCGGTTTGGCCAGTTCCCAGGTCGGCACATTGGACAGGATGGGTTCCTCGCCGCAGTAGAAGCGGATCATCTCCGGCACATGAATGTACATCGCCTTGTCGTCGGCGATGCCGGTGCCGATGGCATTGGCCAGCGTCACCCGGCCGGCGCGGTAGGCGTTGAAGATGCCGGGCACGCCGAGCACCGAATCCTTGCGGAACGCCAGCGGGTCGAGGAAGTCGTCGTCGATGCGGCGGTAGATCACGTCCACCCGCTGCGGGCCCTGCGTGGTGCGCATGAATACGGTGTTGTCGCGGACGAAAAGGTCGTTGCCCTCGACCAGTTCGATGCCCATCTGCTGGGCGAGGAAGGCGTGCTCGAAATAGGCGCTGTTGAACTGGCCCGGCGTCAGCAGCACGACGTTGGGATTCATCACGCCGGCCGGCGCCACCGAACGCAGGTTGTCCAGCAACAGATCGGGATAGTGCTCGACCGGGGCGACGGCCATGCGGGCGAAAAGATCGGGGAAGAGCCGCATCATCATCTTGCGGTCTTCGAGCATGTAGGACACGCCCGAGGGCGTGCGCAGGTTGTCCTCCAGCACGAAGTATTCGCCGGATTTGTCGCCATGGTCGGCGCGCACCAGGTCAACGCCGGCGATGTGGGAGTAAACCTGGCCCGGCACCTCGACGCCGGCCATCTCGGCCCGGTATTGCGAGTTGCCCAGCACCTGCGCCGCGGGAATGCGCCCGGCCTTGAGGATTTCCTGGCCGTGGTAGATGTCGTGCAGGAAGGCGTTGAGCGCCTTGACGCGCTGGCGCAGGCCGGCCTCGACGCGTTGCCACTCGGCGGCGGGGATGATGCGCGGCACGATGTCGAAGGGGATCAGGCGCTCCTTGCCGGCTTCCTCGCCATACACGGCAAAGGTGATGCCGACGCGATGGAAGGCGAGGTCGGCCTCCTCGCGCTTGCGCGCAATGAATTCGGGCGTCGTCGAGTCCAGCCAAGCGGCGAAACCCTGATAACTGGGCCGCACCTGACCGGAAGGGTCGAGCATTTCGTCGTAGGCAGGCTTCATGGTGATGCTGGCACGGAGAAGAAACTACAATTAATACAGCAGAAACCGTGCCTGTAAAAATTATTGATATAAATCATGTGCATGGAACTTGGGCGCAGATGGGCTTGCACCACAAGGGTGCGCGATGCCGTGCTGTGGTGCGTACGCCCGTAGCGGGAACCGTTGCGCGCCGCCGCCGCGCCTTTAGTCGGCTAGGCTGTATTCCGCCGCCTTCACCGCACCGGCCTCCATCGTCACCTTGCAGGCGTGGCGGCCGTAGCTGCGCGGGTCGCCGAGGAAGCTCGCGCCCCTGTCCTCCACGGAGCCGTTGAGGCGCTTGTCGAGCACGAACTGGTTCATTTGAGCTTTGGTCATGCCGGGCTTCACCTCCTTGCAGACGACGCGCATCCGGTCTTCGCCGGTGAGGTTGAAATAGCTGAAGAAGATCACGGCGAGGACGATCGGCAGCCCGAACAGCGCCGCCAGTCCCTTGGTAAGTGGGCTCATGGTTTTCCTGGCGCCGGTGCGGCGCGAATGATTTCAGACATTGAGGACCTGCAGCATCGGCGAGTTGCGGCCGGCGTCGTCGCTGAAGCCGGCGACCAGCAGCACGTTGTGGCCGGTGCGGGTGAGATCGCAACTGCGGGCGATGCGCCGGCACAGCGCGTCCCAGTTGCCGTACTCCGACTGGGTCGCGGTCATCGGCACGATGCCCCAGTTCAGCGACAGCTGGCGGCAGACCGAGGTGTCGGTGGATACCGCCACCAGCGGCGCCGTCGGCCGGTAGGAACAGATCACCCGCGCCGTAGTGCCGCTCAGGGTCGGGATGATGATGCCCTGCAGCTTGAGGTCGTGCGCCAGCGATGTGGCGGCGACGGCGACGCCATCGCGCAGGCTCATGTCGGCGAGGTTGGCTTCCTCGCCGGCGAGGAAGCTGCCCTGCTGCCACTGGTAGCCCTCGGCCTCGCGCAGGATGCGGTCCATGATCTCGACCGCGCGCAGCGGGTATTTGCCGCTCGCCGTCTCGGCCGACAGCATCACCGCATCGGCGCTGGTCAGCGCGGCGTTGGCGACGTCGCCGACTTCGGCCCGGGTCGGCCGCGAGTGGTCGATCATCGATTCCAGCATCTGCGTCGCCACGATCACGGCGCGGTTGTGGCGGCGGCCGAGGCGGATCAGTTCGCGCTGGATCAGCGGCACCTGTTCGGCCGGCATTTCGATGCCGAGGTCGCCGCGCGCGACCATGATCGCGTCCGAGGCCTGGACGATGGCCTCGATGTTCTCCATCGCTTCCGGCGTTTCGATCTTGGCGATGATCGGCGTCGTCGCGCCTTCGCGCGCGATCAGGCGGCGCAGGCCGGCGACGTCCTTCGCGGTGCGGACGAAGGACAGCGCCAGGTAATCGACGCCGAGCCCGATGGCGAATTTCGCATCGGCGATGTCCTTCGGCGGCAGCGAGGAGGCGGAGACCTTCGAGTCCGGCAGGTTGATGCCCTTGTGGTCTTTCAGCAGGCCGCCAAAGACCACCTTGCAGCGCACGCGATCGCCCTCGATCGCCAACGCCTTGAGTTCCAGGTTGCCGTCGTCGAGCAGGATGCGGTGTCCGGGCTGCACGTCGCGCGCGATGGCGCGGTACTGCGAGGGGATCAGGCCCGGGCCGCCCTTGTCCACGCGCGGATCGATCATCACCTCTTCGCCGGGCGTGAGCTTGAGCGGCCCGTCGGGGAACTTGCCGCAGCGGATCTTCGGCCCGCACAGGTCGGCGAAGATCGCCACGTGGCGGTCGAGTTTCTTCGCCGCGGCGCGGACGCGGTGGTAGACCTCGCTGTGAGCCTCGTGCGTGCCGTGGGACATGTTGAGCCGCACCACGTCGACCCCGGCGCGCAGCAGCGAGGTTATGGTTTTCGTATCGGAACTGGCCGGACCGAGGGTGGCCACGATCTTGGTCCGGCGCCAGCGCAGGGCAACGCGTTTTGCGTTCAGGTTCATAGCCACTCCCTTTTTTCCAGGATGCCTTCGGCCGGCCATTATCACACCGGGCGGCACGCCGTGCCGCTCCCTCTGCGGCCCTGCTGCCGAATCTTCGCCGTAGCGCCAGCGCCGACTTTTGCTTTTCCCCGCGCCCGTGCTGCGTTACGCTACGCCCTGCCTTTCCGCCGGGTCGGGAGGGGACGATCAAACGGGGGAGCGAGCGCATGAAGACTGCCGTGATGGGTGCCGGGGCCGTGGGTTGCTACTACGGCGGGATGCTGGCCCGCGCCGGCCGCGAGGTGGTGCTGGTGGGGCGGCCGCAGCATGTCGAGGCGATCCGCCGCGACGGCCTGCTGATGGATACGCAGACCTTCCGCGAGCACGTCGCGATCGGCACCCATCTCGATGCGGGCGGCGTGGAGGGCGCGCAGCTGGTCCTGTGCTGCGTCAAGTCCACCGATACGGCGAATGCGGCGGCGGAAATGGCGCCGCACCTGGCGCCGGATGCGATCGTGCTCAGCCTGCAAAACGGCTACGACAATGCCGCGCGCCTGCAGGAACTGCTCGGGCGCGAGGTGCATCCCGCCGTGGTCTATGTCGCCACCGAGATGGCGGGGCCGGGCCACTTGAAGCACCACGGTCGCGGCGAACTGGTGATCGGGCCGTTCGCGCGCAGCGCCGAGGTCGTCGCCGAATTCGCCGTGGCCGGCGTGCCGGTGGAGATTTCAGACAAGGTCGCCGGCGCGCTGTGGGCCAAGCTGATCATCAACTGCGTCTACAACGGGCTCTCGGCGATTACGCAGATGCCTTACGGCCGCATCGTCGAGGGCGAGGGTGTGCCCGCCATGATGGAAGACATCGTCGCCGAATGCCTGGCCGTGGCGCAGGCCGACGGCGTAGAGGTGCCGGGCGACGTCCGCGCCGCAGTGGCGGGCATCTCGCGTTCGATGGCGACCCAGATCTCATCCACCGCGCACGACGTGGCGCGCGGCAGGAAAAGCGAGATCGACCACATCAACGGCTACGTGCTGCGTCGCGGCGAGGCGCTGGGCATTGCCACGCCGGTCAATCGCGCCGTGCATGCCCTGGTCCGCCTGCTCGAAGGGCGGACGGCCAGCGCCGGCGGCTAGGCGATCGGGGCCGCCGCCCGCGACTGCGGCTACTTGCGCTCGATCAGCTCGATCTTGTAGCCGTCCGGATCTTCGACGAAGGCGATCACGCTGCTGCCGCCCTTCATCGGGCCGGCTTCGCGCGTGACCTTGCCGCCGCGCGACTTGATTTCGGCGCAGGCGGCGTAGGCGTCATCGACGGCGAGCGCGATGTGGCCGTAGCCGGTGCCGATCTCGTAGCGCTCGACGCCCCAGTTGTGGGTCAGCTCTATCACGGCGCCGTCCTTTTCGTCCTGATAGACGACGAAGGCCAGCGTGAACTTTCCTTCCGGATAGTCGTTGCGGCGCAGGAGGCGCATGCCCAGCACGTCGGTATAGAAGGCCAGCGATTTGTCGAGGTCGCCGACGCGCAGCATGGTGTGCAGGAGTCGCATCATGCCTCCCGAAGGGCCGCCCCGAGGGAGGCATGCGCCCCCTCGGGGGGCAGCGAGCAAATGCGAGCGTGGGGGTGCATGTTGGTGTCCTTTCAAATAATGGGGAGTGAGGTGGCGCGCTGCTTGAGTTCGTCGCGCGCGGCCTGCCATTCGGGATAGAGCGAGCCGACCACGGCCCAGAAGCGCTTGCTGTGGTTGAGTTCGATCAGGTGGGCCGCTTCGTGGGCCACCACGTAATCGCCCAGGTGCGGCGGCAGGTGGATCAGGCGCCAGTTGATGCGGATCCCGCTCTCTTCGCTGCAGCTGCCCCAGCGCGTGTGCGCCGACGACAGGCTGAGCTTCGGTGGCACGAGTTCGAGGCGCGTGGCGAAATGGTCGAGGCGTTCGCCGAAATGCGTCAGCGCCCGCTTTTGCAGCGCGCGTTTTGCGAGTTGGCCGAGGTCTGCTTCCGGGCGCGCTTCGAGGATCAGGGTGTCGGCGATCCAGCGCACGCGGTTGGCGCCGGGCAGGACGCGCACTTCGGCCTCGCCGCCGAGCAGCGGCAGGCGCGTCCCTTCCTTGATCGTGAGGTGGCGCGGCCGCGTGGCATGGGCGAGTTCGTCGAGTTTCTTCAGCACCCAATCGCCATGGCCCTGCACAAAACTTTCGATTTCGCCCTGGCTGATGCGGCGCGGCGCACTGATGCGCAGGCCGCGTTCGTCGATGGTCATCGAGAGCTGCCTGGCGCCGCTTTTCAATCGATAGTCGATGATCCGTCCGCCGATCAGCAGGTGGCGGGCTTTGACCTCGGCGGGCGGGGAGGGAAGACGGAACAGCTTGAGCTGCTCGAGGAACATCACGTCGCTCAGGTTGCCGGGTGGGCGGTCGGGCTGGCGCCCGGGCCGCCGAAGAGGTCGAAGCCCGGGTCTTCTGCCGGCAGCGTGGCGATGCCGCGGGCGATGGCCTGTTCGATGACGGGCAGGGCCTGTTCGATCAGGCGCCAGTTGCAGCGCAGCGTGTCGCCGCCCTGGGCCTCGACCCAGTGCCCGCGCGCGGCGAAAGACAGCGCCAGGCGCGGCGCGCGCCGTCCCGCCAGCGCCGATTTTTCCATAATGACCTGCTGCAGGATCTGCTTGGCCTGTTCGCGCAGCCAGGCTTCGGCGCGATCCTGGATCTGGCGCGGCGTGGCCTCCGGCGGCAGCGGCAAATCCAGCGTATCGCCTTCGCGCAGCGCCTCATTGTGACGGGTGCCGAGCACTACGCGCAGGCTGCCGCCGAGATACGCCAGGGCGGTGCCGTCGTGCCAGCGGCTGGCGGGATCGGGCTCGTTGCCATCCAGCCTGAGCGCGATTTGCGGATTGCGGCGCCCCGGAGTCATTGGACTGCCGCTCCATACAGATGCGGGCTGATCTTCGCCATCTCGGCTTCGATCCAGCTTTCCGCGCGCGCCAGCACTTCGCTGGCCGTGAGCCCGGCCGGATCGATGGCCGGGCCGACGCTGACGGTGACGGTCCCGCTCTGCTTGAACAGCGCATTGCGGCCCCAGAATTCGCCGGAATTCAGCGCCACCGGCAGCACCGGCGTGCCGGTCTCGACCGCGAGCAGCGCGCCGCCGCCCTTGTAGCGGTTCTTCGAGCCCGGCTGCGAACGCGTGCCTTCGGGGAAGATGATCACCGTGTAGCCATTGGCGAGCCGGTCGCGGCCCTGTTCGACGAGGCGCTTCAGCGCGGACTTGCTGGCGCTGCGGTCGGTCTCGATCATCGGAATGGCGGCCAGCGCCCAGCCGAAGAAGGGCAGGTACTTGATCTCCTTGCGCCAGACGAACACGGTGTCCTTGAACACTTCCTGCAGCACCAGGGTTTCCCAGGCCGACTGGTGCTTGCACAAGACGACGACGGGCCGCGCCGGAATGTTTTCGGCGCCGGTCAGGCGGTAGGGGATGCCGAGCAGGTGCTTGACCAGCCAGATCACGAAATTCACCCAGGGCACCACCGAGCGGCGCCGCACGTGGTGCGGCAGCGGCCAGCAGAGGATCACCCCCAGCGTGTAGGGCGGCGTTACCACCACCAGGATCAGCATGAACAGCAGGGAGCGGAGCACGGCCATCAGGCTTGGCGTGCGACTTGTTCGAAGCGACTGGTGACAGACGAGCGAAGCGAGCGAATTAGAAGCCTCTCTGCGAGGGGGCGAGGCGGGGT
>CAIZHL010000189.1 GCA_903932755.1 uncultured beta proteobacterium | reverse complement strand
GCCACAGTCATTGGCACCGTTGACCCATGGATGGGCCACATCGGCTCTCGGAATCGATTCACGGAACATGACAGCCCCGTGGTGAATATCTCTAGAGTCGGAGGTTAGCAGCAAGAAGTCGTCGTTCAACATTGGGACTTCAACGGTGACCCGGCTATTTGCCGCTGCGTTGCTGGTTCATCGTCAGCAGACGGCGCAGGATGTCATCGTCCGTCCACTGCGGGCTGTAGTCGGTCCAGCCGTAAGCTGCGGCAACGGCTTTGTCCAGCGTTTCATGCGCAAGGGCGAGCCAGGTCGGTCGCAGATTGTAGAGATTGGTAAGCGTGCGCTTTTTCAGGTCTGCCTCGTGGCCGTGCCTAGCAATGGGGCGCTTGGGGAAACCGGCAGCTTGTTCCTCGGTGGTACTGACCCACTCTGCCCACTCGGGCGGGTTGAGCCAGAGGGAGCGAAGCTGGTCCAGCTTCTCCGCGGCGTGGGCGATAGCTTGGGCAACGGGTGTGTCGGGTGCACCTTCTTTCGTGTCCTTTGGTGTTAAGCCCTTGGGGAAGGGGAAAGTCTCGAAGCAAGTGCTGGGCGTGTACCGCGGGTCATTGCCGACACCGAGAAATGTGCCAGTGCGCAGCGACCAGAGTTCGTGAAAGCGCGAGTGCAGAATGCCGAAGGTGGTGTCATCGGCGCGGGTAATGGCAACACACAGGTTTTCAGGAATTTGAACGGCGGGCAGCCACGCAAACACTCGGTGCTTGGCGACCATTGGGGTGACGATGAAGCGCTTGAGGGGCGCGAGATTGCGGCGCAAGGCCGGGCGAGGGTCACCGTACAGCCACCAATGCGTGCGATGCCATTCGCGGCGCACCTCAAGCCGTGTGGGCTTAACCTGCCCAAGCACCTGCGCGAACGGCACCTCATACAACGCGGCATCTGCCTGTGCCATGTTCGTACCGAAGTCAATCACCCAGCGGTCTTGCGAACGGCGCGTGATGTCCATCGCGTTGCACCACGGCCGCACCACCTCGGTGTTGCTGCGGCCATTGGGGTTGGGCAGTTTGAGCCATGCGCGGGCGATCTCTCCGGGCACATCGAAGGGTCCGTTCTTTTGGGTGCCGATGAATGAGGCGTCGGCGTTTTCCGACAACTTGACAGCCATGGTCATATCCGTCGCTTTTGCATCGGCGTGCGCAGTCAGGTCCGCGGCAATCATGACGACTTTCGTGTCATTCAGTCGGGTCTCTTCGCCTTTGCCGAAGCCCACCATCGACACCCGCACTGCCGCACCATCATTGACCCACGGCTCGTCGCTCCACGCCAGGAAGATACGCGAGCTTTCGACAATACGCTCCAACACTTTGCGGTTTGCACCGCCACGAATAGAGTTCGTTGAAACCAAGCCTGCAGCCTGCAACTTGCCCGCTGCCATCTGTGCTCGCGCTTTTTCAAACCAGTAACACACCAAATCCGCACCGCCGGGTACACGGCCATCGTATGTGCGGCGCAACGCTACGGTGTAGTCCTCGCCAAGCTCACGAATCATCTTGCGGTCGCCAACGAAAGGCGGGTTGCCAACAATCACGTCAGCCTGCGGCCACGAGGCTTCGCTGCCATCGGTGTTCACCAACGCATCCCGGTGTTCGACGCCATCCAGCGGCTTGAGAATCGGGTTGCTAGCATGCCGCCAGCCGTTCTGCCGGCACCACTGGATGTCGCCAATCCACACCGTGACCCGCGCCAACTCCGCAGCGAACTCGTTGATTTCAAGGCCCAGAATGTTGTGCGGGCCGGTTTGCAACTCCGTCTCAGCTTGAAGGCCCAACTCTTGTGCCTCGACCTGCGCACGTTTTTCCACATCACGCAACGTCTTGAGCGCCAGATACAGAAAGTTGCCGCTGCCACAGGCTGGGTCGAGCACTCGAAACGTGTTGAGGCGCAGCAGAAAATTGGTATAGAGCTTGCTTGCCTCGTTCAGGGCTTTGGTACTTACAGTCTTTGCGGCGGCAAGCTTGCGCTCCATTTCTTTCTTCGCTTGCACGGTGATCTTCACGTCCACGGCGGCAGCTTTCGCCTCGTCGAACGCACCGGCCTTGACCATTTGATTGGCGATTTTTTCGCGCGTCGCCTGCCATTCGGCCAGTAGCGGTGCGCGTACCAGCGGATCGACCAGCTTGGCAATGGTGCCGGTGTCGGTGTAATGCGCGCCAAGCGCGGCGCGCTTTTTTCCAAGCCCTCGCTCGAACAGCGTGCCAAAAATAGTGGGGTCAATGGCGCGCCAGTCCATATCGGCAGAGGCAGCGCGCAGCGTTTCAAGGTCGCTGGCGGTCAGCTCGGGGACGGCAATGTTCCGGAATAAGCCGCCGTTGAACCATTCGATATCATCGTTGCCGTAAACGCCTTTGGGTTCCTGCATGGCCATGAACAGCGCAGCAATGCGGTTGGCGGCCTTGGCTACGTCGCTTTTGGCGCTGGCAAGCAGGCCTGTGAAGATCTTTTCTGGCAACAGGCCTTCGTCTTCGGCGAACATGCAGAACAGGCATTGCACAAGGAAGTGCGCCACCTGATTACTGTCTTGCCCTCGCTGGCGCATGGCCTCGGCCAAATCAGCAAAGCGCCGGGCGGCTTCTTCGGTGACGGCAGCGGTAGATTTTTCAGGCCGAAGCTTTAGCGGTTCTGTAAACACCCATTTGAGCATTTGCCGCTTACTGTCATCCACCAGCTCTTCAATACGGATTTCGCGCGGCTCGTCGGGGTAGCCGGTGAAAGCGGTGTGAATAATGATGCGCTCGCGGTCGCACACCACAAGGAGCGGCGGGCTTTCGAGTTGCAGGGCGTAGTCGGTGAGTTGCTTGAGGGCTTTGTCGAGGTCACGACCCGGTTTTTTGTTCTCCCACGCGAAATGGCCACGCTTCCAGACATCGGCCCAGCCATCGCCTCCGCCTGACTTCTTGGCACCACGTTCGAAGCAGTAATTGTTTAGGTCACGAGGTTTCTCGACGCCGAGCAACTCGCACAGGTCATCAAAGTGTGCCTGCGCCCCGGCACGTTCAGTGAGTTTGTTGGATTGCCAGACGGTGATGAATTGGGCGGGGGTCATGGATTTCTTGTAGCTATGGAGGTGTACGGCACATGCTTGAAGCTACGAAGGCTAACACCGAATCACACCGGGTCTTAACCTCCCCCAGGAGGTCGGACAATTGTCACGCCACGCTATTTGAGACACATCGACATCACGGCCCAT
>CAIZHL010000188.1 GCA_903932755.1 uncultured beta proteobacterium | reverse complement strand
TGGCTCAAGGCGGAACTCGGCGACCGGGTGGATGGCGCCCAGTACCGGCATGGCACGGGTTGCAGCCACTGCGCCAATACCGGCTTTCAGGGGCGCCAGGCGGTCTATGAGATTCTCGACATGAACAATGCGCTGGTCGAGGCCGTGAATCGCGGCGATCCCAACGAGTTCATGCAGATCGGCAGGGAGCAGATGGCCGGCAACACCCTGCGTCGCGACGCCGTGCGACTGGTCACCAGCGGTCGCACCACGGTCGAGGAAGCCATGCGCATCAGCACGCAGCTCGACGAATAGGGACGAGATGCCCAACTTCGCTTATCGCGGCCGCAACGGCGCCGGGGAAATCGTGCAGGGCATCCTGGAAGGTGCGACTGCCGGGGCGGTGGCCGACCTGCTCTTCGGCACCGGCGTCACGCCGCTGGAAATAAAGCCGACGGGGGCCTCGTCAGGCAAGGCCGAAGCCGGCGCTGGCGGCGGCATCCAGCTGTTGAAGCAGAAAGTCGAGCATATGGATGTGTTGCTGTTCTCGCGGCAGATCCATACCCTGTTGCGCGCCGGCGTGCCCATCATGCGCGCGCTGGCCGGGTTGCAGGAGTCCAGCACCAATCCGGCGATGCGTGAGGTCCTGCAGGATGTCCGCGACAGTCTCGATTCCGGCCGCGAACTTTCCTTGTCGCTGGCGCGCCACCCCGAGGCCTTCTCGCCGTTCTATCTGTCCATGGTGCGCGTGGGCGAAATGACGGGTCGGCTCGAGGAGGTCTTTATCCGCCTCTTCGATCACCTGGCGTTCGAGCGCTTCATGAAGGACCAGGTGAAGTCGGCATTGCGCTATCCGTCGTTCGTCGTCGCCGCGATGTGCCTTGCCGTAGTCATCGTCAACATCTTCGTGATCCCCGCCTTCGCCAGGGTGTTCAAGGGTTTTGGCGCCGAGTTGCCGCTGATGACGCGGATCCTGATCGGTTTTTCCGACTTCATGGTGACCTGGTGGCCGGCCTTGTTGCTGGGTGCCGTTCTGTCAGTGTTCGGCTTCAATGCCTGGCGCAATACACCGAAGGGCCGCTACACCTGGGATCGCTTCAAACTGCGGATCCCGATCGCCGGAAAAATAGTCCGCAAGGCGACGCTGGCCCGCTTTGCGGCGAGCTTCGCCCTGGCTTCCCGGAGTGGGGTGCCCATCATCCAGGCCCTGACCAATGTCGCGGAAACCGTGGATAACGCCTACATCGCCGACAAGGTCGAGAAGATGCGCGACGGCGTCGAGCGCGGCGAGAGCATCCTGCGCACGTCCATCAGCGCCGGCGTGTTTACTCCGGTGGTGCTGCAGATGATTGCCGTGGGCGAGGAGTCCGGCGCCCTGGACGACATGATGAAGGAAGTCGCCGACATGTATCAGAGCGAGGTGGAGTACGAACTGAAGACGCTGGCGCAACAGATCGAGCCGATCCTCATCTTGGTGCTGGGCATCATGGTCCTCATCCTGGCGCTCGGCATCTTCCTGCCCCTGTGGGACCTGGGCAAGGTCACCGTGAAGAGGTGACATGAACCGCCAGCACGGGGCCAGCAAGTTCGAGTTTGCCGTCACGGTAGCGATCTTCGGCGTACTCGCAACGCTCCTGCTGGCTCGCCTCGACGCAATCCAGGCCGAGGCGGAGCGCACCGAGGTCGATTTGACGGTGCGCAACATTCGCGTCGGAGTCCAGTTGGCGATCGGCGAGCGCATCATGCGCGGCGAGGAAATCCGGATCAGCGAGGTGGCAGAGGCCAGCCCGGTCGATTTTCTCGGGCACCGGCCGCGCGGCTTCAACAACGATGCGCGAAGTGCAGAGGCATCGGGGCAATGGGCCTATGATCCGCTCCTCCGCCAGCTCAGCTACGTTCCCCGGTTGCCGCAGGCCTTTGCCGGCGCCGGCGAGTTGCGCTGGCGCTACGTCGCCCATGTCGATGCCTCCGGCAGGACCGTCGGCGCAAGCCTGGTAGGGCTAAACTGAAAGGCCGGATGGCCGATATTCACCGGAATGGGCTCATGCATATCTGCTACTTTTCGCCTTCAATGAAAGAAATCCTGCCATGACCATCAAATCAGGCCGCATCTCCCCGCCGGCGCGTGGCTTCACCCTCATCGAGCTCGTGATCGTCATCACCATCATCGGCATCCTTGCCGCCGTGGCCTTGCCGCGCCTGATCGATGCCCAGCGCGATGCGCGGGTGGCCAAGGCCAATGCAATCTACGGCTCGATCCGTTCGGCGGTGGCGCTGGCCCGCTCGCGGTGCGAACTGGATCTTGCCGGCACCGCGCCCAGCGCCACCGCAACCAATTGCGCGTCGGCGCCGCCCAGGGTGAATATGGACGGCCTGATGATCGACATCGTCAATCGCTACCCGGCGGCGACCCCTGCCGGAATCGATGCCGCCGCCGCCCTCAACCCTGCCGCGGATGGGCTGACCCCGGGCGGCACCGGTACGACGCGGACCTTCGATGTGGCCGGCGGCACCATACCCGATTGCCGGATTACCTATCAGGAAGCCACGCTCAGCGGCACCGCGATTGTTGCGCCGGTGATTTCGGTGGTAACCTCAAACTGTTGATTTCTGGTTTGCATTCGGCAGCACCCGGTCAAACGCATTTAAGGAGATGGCAATGAGACAAAAAGGTTTTACCCTGATCGAACTCGTGGTCGTGATCGTCATTCTCGGCATCCTTGCGGCAACTGCATTGCCGAAGTTCGTCGATCTGTCGGGTGACGCCCAGCAGGCAAAAGTTGACGGCGTCGCCGGTGCTATCGCGTCATCGGGATCAATCCAGTATGCGGCCTTCTTGGTCAATTCAAGTCGAACCTACACCAAGGCGGCGGCATGCGCAGGAACGTATCTGCAGGGCGGCCCGACCGTCACGGGATGCACGTCTTATGGAACCGCCGGCGCGTGTACGCAAGGCTCCGCGCCTTGTGCCGGTATTCAATGCGACGGCAAAAATCCGCAGAACAACCCGAGCGTTCCGGATCCCTCGTGCTAATAAGCACCTGAATTATGGGGGCAGGCTCGATCAAGTGATCGCGCCTGTCCCTGACACCTGAAAGTCGGCACTGACAATACGGCGACTCGGGAGGAACCCGGGCAGAGGGGAGTCAGAATCGATCTTCCGCCGCATCCGATGATAAAAGTCAGCCTTGGCCTGTTTGCCCTCATGGTGAGCGGGCCATTTCTTTTGCCCTTCAGTACGGCGCCCATACCGGGTTTCTGGGCCGAATGGTGGGCGGGTGCCCTGGGCCTGGGCGCAGCGGTTGCCGGGCTGTTTGCCGCACGGGATCGGCTACGGCTTTCGCCGCTGCTGATCATCCCCGCGTTGCTGTTGGCGACTCTGCTGCTCCAGTTCGTTCTCGGCCGCCTGGCATTCCCGCAGATCGGCCTGCTTTATGCCGTCTATCTGCTTTGGGCGGGAATGTTGATGGTTCTGGGACGCCATCTTGTCGAGACCATCGGTCTTGCCCGTCTTGCCGATGTGCTGGCGGCCGCGATTGCTCTCGGTGCGACGGTCGGCGCCGCAATCGCCCTGGCCCAGTGGCTGGGACTTGCCGCCGGGGTGCCGTGGATATTTTCCGGTCAGGGTGGCTCGGTCTATGGCAACTTGGGACAGGCCAACCACCACGCCCATTATTCCTGGCTCGGCATCGCCTCGCTGTTCTACCTACGCAGCCGGGGCTGGTTGTCCCGTCCGCTGCTCTGGCTGCCGATTGTGCTGATCGGCTTCGGCAGCGTTCTCGGCGGTTCCCGCAGTGTGTTCCTCTATCCGCTGGTGATCCTTGCGGCTGTTGCCTGGGCGCGCCATCGGGAACCCCGCGGCGCGGCGGCAAAATTGCTGGTCGATGCCTCGCTCTTGCTGCCCTTGCTTGTTGCCCTCAGCCTTGTCGGCGCCTGGGCGTCGCCGCACATTCCCGAGTTCCGGGCCTGGCTCGGCGTCACGACAGGTGGCGGCAGTTCCGCCACGTCGGCCGGCCGCTTGTACGCCGAGGTCTCCGGGCCCAGCATCCGTATCGCACTCGCCCGCACCGCCTGGACGGCCTTTGCCGAACATCCATGGCTGGGACAGGGGCCAGGAAACTATATCTGGGCCAGCTTTGTCGCGGCCTCCGGTCACGCCGGTGGCGAACCGTTCGCGGTGGCGGAACACGCCCATAATTTTGTTTTCCAGTTGCTGGCGGAGTTCGGTGCGCTGGCGACGCTGGCGGTGTTTTTGCTGCTGACGTTCTGGGCCGGAAATTTTTTCCGTCGGCAATGGGCTCCGGAGCACGTCTGGTGCGCCTCCATCCTCGGCATCGGCGTCGTCCATTCGCTGCTCGAATACCCTCTGTGGTACAGCTATTTCCTGGGACCAACGGCGCTGCTGCTGGGCGCCACCGATAGCGGAAAGCCCATCACGCTCACTGGCCGACGTGTCATCGTCTATCTGGTTCTTGCGGGCGCAATCGGCGCCGTGATCCTGGCCAATCTGCGTGCCGATTATTCGAAAATCGAGGCGGCGACTTACCATCCGCTGGCCGCGCATTCCGAGCGCGAACAGGCCTGGCGAATTTCCATGGATCGCCTGCTCACGCTGCACCGTGAATCGCTCTTGTCGCCCTGGGTGCTGATGGCCTTCACCAATCTGTCCGAGCCCGGTCGCGATCTGGCGAGGGAGCGCGCCGAGCTGTGCGAACGCGGCATCCGCTTCGCCCCGGCGCGATCGCTGGTGACTCGCTGCGCGATGCAACTTGCCATCGCCGGGCGCGCGGCCGATGCGAAAAAACTGACACGGGATGTCATGCGCGCGTTCCCCGCGGAACGCGCGGCGACTGCCGCCGAGCTGGCGAAAGGCGCCGAAAAGTTTCCGGAACTCGTGCCGCTGCTGCAACCGGGTTTGGGCGGACCGTGAGCCGGCGCCTGATTTCATGCGCATGTTTCCGGTCATGCGACGCGCGCGCATTACAATGGCCGCGTTGCATTCCTCGGAACCGGTAAGCATGGATTCTCCAGGCCATGAAGATCGCTGAATCGCTTCAATCCTTGTCTGACGCAAGGATGGAGGATGCATTGTGCGGCGGCCCGATTGCCGAGTCGGTGACGCAGCGACGTGCCGCTCGCCTGCCGCCGCGAGGCCGGTCCGGCTTCACCATGATCGAGCTGGTGACCATCATGTTGATCGTCGGCATCCTGGCCGTGGTGGTGGTACCGCGCTTCGGCATGCTGCAGGGTTTCGACGAGGTCGGCTACCGCGACCGGGTGAAAGCGACGCTGGAGTACGCCAGAAAGTCGGCGGTGGCGCAACGGCGAAGTGTTCAGGTTGATATCGCCGGCAGCGGCCTGACGCTGACCCGCCAGACCGCGACACCGGAAGGCGAAGGCGTCGCCAGCTGGGTGGCCCTGAACCTGCCCGGGACGAGCACGAATGCCTTTGCCGCCCCGTCGGGCGTGACCCTGAACCCTGCCGCGGCAACCATCATCTTCGATGCGCTGGGTCGCCCCGTTACCCTCAGCGCTTCGAGTTTCTCGGTTTCGGGCGGGGCAGGAACCATCACGATAGAAGCAGAAACCGGCTATGTTCACTAGTCGCCGCCAGCACGGCTTCACCATCATCGAACTGATCGTGTTCATCGTCATCGTCAGCGTGGCTCTGACCGGCGTGCTGGCGGTGCTCAACGTCACCGCCAAATCCAGCTCCGACCCGGTCATCAGGAAACAGGCGCTGGCGATTGCCGAGGCGGTGCTGGAGGAGGTGATGCTGCAGGCCTTCACCTGGTGCGATCCGGACGATCCGCAGGCGGCGACGGCCACCAGCAACGCCGTTGGCGTAACCGGTTGCAGCGCCGCTGGCGCCGTCGAGGCGATCGGCGTTGAAACCTTCGGCGGTGGCACGGACGCGCGCGGCGGCGCCAGCTTCCCCCTCGACAACGTGAGCGACTACAACGGTCTGGCGATCACCACCGCCATCACCGGGGCCGCCATGCCGACGGGATACAGCGCCGCGGTCACGGTGGCCGGGGCCGCGCTCAACGGCATCGCGGCGGCCGATTCGCTGCTGGTCACGGTAACGGTCACCAGCCCCGGCGAAACCATCCAGTTGCAGGGCTACCGCAGCCGCCACTCGCCGAACCTGCTGCCATGAGTTTCCGACCCCGCCAGCCCAATTGCGGCTTCACCCTGATCGAGATGATCATGGTCATCGTCATCACCGGCATCCTGGCCGGCATCGTTGCCGTGTTCATCACCAAGCCGGTGCAAGGCTATGCCGATTCGGTGCGCCGCGCCGAGCTCACCGATGCCGCCGACGTGGCGCTGCGGCGCATGACGCGCGACGTGCGCCTGGCGCTGCCTAACAGCCTGCGCACGGTGGCGGGCGGCTTCGAGTTCATCATGACCAAGTCGGGCGGCCGCTATCGCGAGGAAACCGACGGTTCCACCTGCGGCAACTTCATCTACAGCACGGACATCGACTGCGCGCCGGGGGTGGAAACGGCGTCGGAGAACGATTTCGACGTTCTGGGGGCGATGCCCGCGATCAGCGGCGGCGACCGCATCGTGGTCTACAACCTCGGCGCCGGCTTCGCCCCGGCAGACGCGTATGGCGGCGGCAACGTCGCCACGGTCAGCGGCGCGGTGGCGATCGCCGCCAATCCGGTGCCGCTGGCCGCAAATCCATTCCCGACCTCGCCGCCCCTGCCTTCGCCCGATGCGCGCTTCCAGGTGGTCGGCAGCACCGACCTGGTGGTGCGCTACACCTGCGCGGGCGGAGTGCTCACCCGCTTCGCCGGCTGCAGCCTGGCCACGCCCTCGGTCTGCCCCGGGAGCGGCGCGGTGCTCGCGGGTTCGGCCGCGGCCGAGCCCAAGGCGAGTTGCACCATCGATTACAGTTCGGCGGCGACCGGTCGCAGCGGCTTGCTGCTCGTCACGCTGACGCTGACCGACACGCCCAGCGGCGAAAGCGTCAGCCTGTTCCAGCAGGTCCGCGTGGATAACGCGCCATGAAAGCCACCGTGACCCGGATTCGCGGCTTCGCCATCGTCTCGGCGATATTCATCCTCGTCGTGCTGGCGGCGCTGGGGGCTTTCATCGTGAACGTTTCCACCAGCCAGCAGATCGGCTCGGCCATCGATGTGCAGGGCGTGCGGGCTTATCAGGCAGCCAGGGCAGGAATCGAGTGGGGACTGTATCAGCAGCTTCCCGTGCAGCGCGCCAATCCGCCGACGTATGCGACATGTGCGGCCGTCTTCGGCACCAGCGGCACGTTCACTTTCCCGCTTGCAGCCACCACGCTGCAAGGCTTTACGGTGACCGTGACCTGCGTGCCGACGGCCGACCCCCATGGCGGCCCGACGGTCTACACCATCAGGTCCACCGCTTGCAATTCAGCCGGGGGCTGCCCGAGTGCAGCCCCCGGCAACCTCTACGTCGAACGCCGGCTTGAGGTATCGTTCTGATGTGCCGGCAAAGGCCAACAATCGCGCCGGCGCCGTACCGCCAGCGCCGACTTTTCCCGGAGCGGACGAATCAATGGAAAGCGCCATGAGCATGCCGCCGCTGCGATCCGTCAAACCATGGTCCCTCCATCAGTTGATGGCGGGCCTCGCCTTTCTGCTGCTGGCAGCGCTCTCATTCACCGTGCACGCGCAGATTGCCTTTCGCGCCGCGGCTACCGGCACGGCAGTGGCGCCCACGCTGCGGGCCTTTGCGACTTCAGCGATTACCTACAGGGGCTCGGCGACCACGACGGCCGGGGCGACTCCGTTGGTACCGGTGTTTCGGGCGGCCACTGCGGCGTCGGCGGGAAGCGGCGTGCTCACGCTCACCATCACCAAGCCGGCCGGAACGATTGAAAACGATGTCATGGTGGCCGCCATCGGAGTGTCGGCCAACGCGCCGGTGATCACCCCGCCCGCCGGCTGGGTGCTGGTGCGGAAGATGGACAACGGCGCCGCCAATGCCAACTCCCTCGCGGTTTACTACAAGGTGGCGACTGCCACCGAGCCCGCCAATTACGCCTGGGGGTTATCCGCATCGACCGGCGCGGCCGGCGGCATCCAGACCTTCTACAACGTCGACATCACCTTCCCGATCGATGCGGAGAACGGCCAGACCACGGCGTCGGCAACCAGTCACATCGCGCCCGGCATCACGACCACCGTGGCCAATACCATGCTGGTCACGGCCTATACCTTTTCTTCCTCGCGGGGGTGGAACAATCCGCCGCTGGCGCCGGCGGTGCCGGCCGTAACCGAGCGGGTCGACGTGCGTTCCAACGGCAACAACAACGCGGGACAGTCAACCGCGGCCCATCAGGGCGTGGTGGCTGCGGCCGGCGCGGTGCCGGCGCTCACCGCCTCGACGGCTGTCGCCGGCGGCAGCGCCGACGTGGGCAATGCGCACATGCTCGCCTTGCGCCCGGCACTGCGCGTGCCGCGGCTGGCGACCACGGTAAGCGGCGACTTCATGGTCGCCGCCATCGGCGTGCAGCCGAGCACGGCGACGGTTACCCCGCCGGCGGGATGGACCCTGGTCAGGCGCGTCGATAACGCCGGCCCCACCTCCAACTCGCTCGTCATCTATCGCAAGTTCGCGGCGCCCGCCGAGCCGGCCAGCTACCTGTGGCTACTCTCCGGCGCCACGGCGGCGGTGGCCGGCATCCAGAGCTTCAGCGGCGTCGATGTGGCGGCGCCGGTCGATGCCGAGAACGGACAGGCCACCGCCAGCGCCTTGCTGCACACCGCGCCGATCATCGCGACGACCGTGGCTAACGCCCTGCTGGTCGGACACTACACCTTTGCTTCAGCGCGACCGTGGACGGCGCAGAACCCCCCCGGACCGCCGGTAGCGATGACGGAGTCTTACGACGTAGCGAGTCAGGCCGCGGGAGCGGCCGGACAGTCGCTGGAGGGCACCCGTCTGGTGCAGGCTGTAGCCGGTGCTTCGGCGGCCTATGCCTCGCAGGCGTCCGCCGATGCCGATGCCGGCGCCACCCACATCATGGCCCTGCGCCCTTCGCTCGCCAGCGTGTCGATCGGCCTGCCCGCCGGCACGATCGCCACCGACGTGATGGTCGCCTCGATCGGCATCGCCTGGAGCGGTGCGGTCGCGCCGGTGGTGACGCCCCCGGCAGGCTGGACTTTGGTAAGGCAGGTCGACAACAACAACCCGACGCCCAATTCGCTGGTAGTCCTGCGCAAGACGGCCGCCGTCGGCGAGCCGACCATTTACGAGTTCGGCGTCACCAATGCGGCTTACGTGGTGGGCGGCATCCAGACCTTTTACAACGTCGACAATACAACGCCGGTCGACGTCGAGAATGGCCAGATCACCGCCAGTGCGACAACGCATGGCACGCCGATCGTGAACACCACGGTGAACAATACGGCGCTGGTCACCTCGCACACCTATGCGTCTTCGCGCACCTGGACGCCGCCTGTGGCGTCCGGGGGTGATCTGGTCATGAACGAAGCCTTCGATCGCCCGAGCGGCCCCAACAGCGCCACCGGCCAGTCGATCGAAGGCAACTGGGTGGTGAAGCAGCTGGCCGGTGCCACTACGGCCAAGGTCGCCACGGCGGCCGGCAATGCCGACGTCGGCGCCACGCATATCCTGGCGCTGCGCTCGCCCAGCCCGATGCTGACCATCAACAAGCCCGCCGGCACTGTCGCCAACGACGTCATGATCGCGTCGATCGGTGTCTCCTGGCGGGGCGCGCTGGCGCCGGTGGCGACCCCGCCGGCCGGCTGGACGCTTGTTCGTCAGATCGATAACAACACGGCGACGCGCAACTCGCTGTTCATCTACCGCAAGACGGACGGCGGCGCCGAGCCGGCCTCCTATACCTGGAATTTCACCAATTTCATTTTTGCCTCGGGCGGCATCCAGAGTTTCTCCGGCGTCAATACGATCACGCCGATAAACGTCGAGAACGGCGTGGCGACCGCCAGCGCCCTGACCCATGCCACGCCCAGCGTGGTCACCACCGTGGCCAACACCATGCTGGTGACCTCGCATACCTATGCATCGTCCGGGATATGGGCGCCGCCGGGCGGGATGGCAGAGGGTTTCGACGTTTCCGCGGCGACATGGGCCGTGCCGAATGCCACCGGCCAGTCCACCGAAGGCAGTTACGTGCTGCAGGCGGTGGCCGGCGCCACCGGCACCAAGACCGCTACCGCCACGCTCAACGCCGATCGCGGCAACGCGCACATCCTTGCCTTGCGACCGGGCGCCGCGGTGGTGGCACCGTCGACCTTCAATGGCTGCGAGTCGGCGACCTGCGTACCGGTGGCGGCACCCCTGACCTACGCGGCGCTTTTCACCAAGCGCGCTGGAACCGCCTTTACCCTGCATGGCGTCGCGCTCAAAGTCGACGGGACGCTGGAGCCCGGCTTCAGCGGCAATGTCGCGGTCGATCTGCTGGCCAATACCAATACCGGCGTGGCGCTGGACGGCAACGGCTGTCCGACCAGCCAGACCGCGACCATCGCCCTCGGCAATGCCGCCTTCGCCTCCGGCCGGGCCAGCATCGCCGGCATCAACGTGGCCAGTGCCTATCGCGACGTGAGGATGCGCTTCAGCTGTGCGGCGGGCGTATGCGGCAGCGCCATCACCCGATGTTCCAGCGACAACTTCGCGGTTCGGCCGGACAGCTTTACCAGCGTGGTCGGCGGCGCGCCCCTGAACCTGAACAATGTCGGAACCAGCGGAGCACCGAGCGCGATCGCCGGTGCCGACACCTTCACCCTGATCGCAGCGACGGGCGTCGTCGGTTATACGGGGACACCGAAGGTGGACAACAGCGCGCTGCAGGCGCACGCCGGCGCAATCCAGAACGGCACGGTAAGCGGCGTTTTTCCTGCGGCGCTCACCGCGAGCGGAACCTCGACCGGGACCAGCGCCTTCACTTACAGCGAGGTCGGCAATTTCAGGTTTCTCGGCTCTGCCGCTACGGCGGGTTCGACGACTGCCCGCGGCGTGTATGACGATGACTTTACGTCGGTTGACGCCACCGGCGATTGCACCGCCGATTTTTCGAATGTACTTGCCGGCGGCAAGTACGGCTGCAAGTTCGGCATCGTCGCGGATACGGCTTATTTCGGGCGTTTCTACCCCAAGGACTTCCTGCTGACGGTCGGTACGCTGACCAACCGCCGGGTCGCGTCCTGTGCGCCGGCCTCGACCTTTACCTATGCCGGAGAACAATTCCGCGTCACTTTTTCCCTGACCGCAAGAAATGGCGCGGGCACGCCGGCCACCACCCAGAACTATGATCCGACCGCCGGCTTCGCCGCACTCGATGCAGCGACCATCGCCAACTTCGGCTTCGGCGCCGTCGATCTGGCAGACGCAACGCCGCCGCTTGCCGCCACGGCACTCACAAGCAGCCTGACCCTGGGCAGTTCGAGCGGAACCTGGGACAGCGGCGAAGTTCCCGTCACCGCCGACTTGATGCTCACCCGCGCCTCGCAAGTAGGGCCGTTTGAATCCTTCAACCTGGGAATCGACCCGGCCGACGCGGACGGTGTCAAGTTGAGCGCGTACGACCTCGATACGTCCGTTCCGGCCGACACCGCCGACCGTGGTCTGGTCGGCATCAGCAAGATCCGCTTTGGCCGACTGGCGACAAGGAATGTGCTGGGTTCGGAACTGCTCGACATCCGGATTCCGGTGCGTGCCGAGTATTTCAATGGCGCCAGCTGGACGCTGAATGCGGATGACGGCTGCACCGTGGTGCCCAGCAGTTCGATTGCGCTGGGCAACTACCTCGCGCCGCCGGCCGGCACCGCGGTCAGCGCCACCAACATGGGCGTGGCGCCCACCGATCACCGCCCGGGGAGCAACCTGACCCTGACCGGTGGCAGCGGCACCATCGTGCTGGCCAAGCCCAGCCCAGTTGCGACCGGAGCCTTCGATGTCGTGCTCAATCTCGGCACCGGCATCGTCAGCCCCAACAGTTGCGCGACCGGTGTCTTCGGCGGCGGTACGGCGGCCAGCCTGGGCTATCTGCTCGGCAAATGGTGCGGCAGCAACTTTGACCGTGCGCCGTCGGTCCGCGTCAAGCTGGGCTCGCCGAAAGCTCCCTACATATACCTGCGCGAACGCTATTGAGCCCGGCTGCGGCAAAAGGTCGGCGCTGGCGATGCGGCAATCGCACCGCCGCTTCGCCCTGAGCCACCATTGACAGTTCGGCATGCGGATCGGGAACCAGCCCGGCCGCTGCGCGGTGGAACAGTCCAATTGCAGCCCCTTCACCCTTGAAATCCGCCCTTGCCCATGCTCCCGGCGTCAGTATAGTCAAGCAAATAATGGGTACCGATACGCCTAGTGCTTAACTTTTCCAAACCAAAAACCGAACCGGGGTGGTTGTCCGTCGTGATGAGGGAAAGCCGTGTTGACTTGGCCCACGTGCGCCGCGAGTCGGGCGGCAAGCCGCGCGTGCTGCTGGCCGACTCCGTCGCCAGGGATGCCGGTGACGCGGCGACGCTGGCGGCCTTGAAGAAGCCGATGCAACTCGACCGCTATCGCTGCACGGCGCTGCTCACCCACGGCAAGTATCAGCTGATCCAGACCGATGCCGAAAATGGCGCAATCGACGAGGCGCGTGAAATCGTGCGCTGGAAGCTGAAGGACCAGGTCGATTTCCCGGTCGAAGCTGCAGCCGTGGATTTGCTGCCCATCCCATCCGACGGCCGGTCGGCACAGGTATTTGCGGCGTTCTCCCCCGAGGTTGTCGTCGCCCCGCTGGTACGGGCATTTCAGGCTGCCCAAATATCGCTGGTGGCAATCGATCTTCCGGAAATTTCGCAACGGAACCTGGCGAACCTTTTCGAAGAGGGCAGGCGCGGCCTGGCGACCCTGATTTTCGACGACGACGAAGGCCTGCTGACATTTACCGCGGACGGTGAATTGCTGGTCGTGCGCCACGTGGAAATCACGGCGCGCCAGTTGATGTCGGCCGACGCCGAGCGGCGCGGCATGCTGTTCGAACGCATCGCACTCGAGGTGCAGCGCTCGCTGGACAATTTCGACCGACTCTACAGCGCCATTTCCCTCCGGCAGTTGCTGGTGGCGCCGATCCCCGGTGTCGATGGATTTGTCGGGCACCTGCGTGAAAACCTGACCGTTCCCGTGGTGTCGCTGGACCTGCCGAGCGTGCTCGACATCGGCGCCGTGCCGGCACTGCTCGACCCCTTGCGGCAGTTTCAGTGCCTGCGCGCCCTCGGCGCGGCATTGCGCGACGAGCCGGTAGCGACATGAGCACGCAGATCAATCTTTATCATCCGCGCTTCCTCATGAAGCGCGACCTGCTCACGCTGCGCAACGCAGGGCTTGCGGCCGTGATCCTCTACACCTTGCTGGCGGCGGCGGGCGGCTGGACCTGGCAGGATGCGGCGACACGCAAGCAGGCGGCAACGGCCGTTGAAGCACAGCTCAAGTCGGTGAAGGAGCAAGCGGACGCCGCAACCAAGGCGGCCGCAGTGCGCAAGCCCAACCCGCAATTGATTGCCGAGCTGGAGCAGGCCGAAAGCGTGCTGCGCCGCCGCAGTGAAATCGCCCGCCTGCTGGAAAGCGGGGCGGTCGGCAGCACCGGTGGCTTTGCCGATTACCTGCGCGGTTTTGCCCGCCAGGCGCCGGAGGGTCTGTGGCTGACGGGCTTCACCATCGGCTCCGGCGGCAACGACATGGAGATACGCGGCAGCATGCTGAATCCCGCGGCGCTGCCCGACTACATTCGCCGCCTCGGCGCCGAAAAGGCTTTCCAGGGCCGCAGCTTTGCCGCGCTGACCATGAATCGCGCCGAACCGCCGCCCGCAGTTCGCCCGGCGGGGCAGGGCGCCGCCGTATCGCCAGCGCCGACTTCTTCGCCGGCGCCGGGGCCGCGTCCCGTCGACTTCGTCCTGATGCCCAGGCTGGTCGAGGCGAAGGAGGTCAAGCCATGAGCGCGCTCTCAGCGCAATGGACGCAGTGGGCCGGCAAGTTCGCCGCGCTCAGCCGTCGCGAACGGATCATCGTCATCGCCGCACTCCTGTTCGGCGGCGGGCTGCTGATTTTCAGCTTCGGCATCGAACCGTCCGTGCAGAAGGCGCGTAATGCAGGCCGGGCGGAGGCCGCGGCGCGCGGCGAACTGGCACAGCAGCAGGCGAGGTTGGCCGTGCTCAAGGCGCAGAATGCCGATCCCGATGCCGTCAGCCGGCGCCGCCTGGCACAGGTCAGGCAGGAACTGGGCGCTGTCGGCGCGCGTCTCTCCAGCTTCGAGGCGGGGATGGTGCCGCCGGCGCGGATGCAGGCCTTCCTCGAAGGCCTGCTGGCGAAGAATCGCAGCATCGAACTGCTCGGCCTGAAAACCTTGCCGGTAACCCAGGTCGGCGCCGCGACGGCAACCGACAAGGCCGAGGCGGCGGGCGGCGCGAATGGGCCGGCGGCGAAGGATTCCGCCAAAGACCGATCCGCGCAGGCGAGCGACGGTATCTATCAGCACGGCATCGAGATCAGGCTGGCCGGCAGTTACAATGACCTGCTGCATTACCTGTCGGAACTGGAGCGCATGCCGCAGCGCATGATGTGGAACAGTGTCGGCCTCACGGTGGAGAAGTATCCGCGCAATGTCATGGTGTTGCGCGTCTACACCTTGAGCCTCGACAGAAACTGGTTGGTTGTATGATGTCCGGCTATCCGTTTTTTCTCCTGCTGGCCGGACTCATGGGCGTGGCACCCGCCTTTGCCCAGGTGCCGGACCCGACCCGCCCCGCCGGGTCGCTGTTGGCGCCGGATGCGGGAGGCGGCGCGGCGGCACCGGTCGAGAGCGGCGTGCAGACGGTAATATTGCGGCACGGTGGCAGAAAGTCTGCCGCCGTGATCAACGGGCAGTACGTCGAAGTGGGTGGCATGCTGGGCGACAAGCGGGTGCTGAAGATTACCGAAAGCGAAATAGTGTTGAAGGGGGAGAGCGGGCGAGAAGTCATCAAGGTCACGCCCGCCATCGAAAAGCTTCCGGCAAGGAAGGCCGCTGCCGGAAGGCCGCCTGCAAAGGAAACCGCGCAACAATGAGACAAGCACTCCACCCCTGCTGGATACTTCTGCTGACAGCTGCCTTGGCCGGGTGTGCCGGGCCGCAACACGGCGGCAACCAGGTGCAGGATCAGATCAACGATGTCCTGCTGAAGTCGGCGACGGCGCGCAAGGCTCCTGCCCCAGACGTCGCCGACAAGTCCCTGATGCCGCCCCTGTCGCCGCAGGCGATGCCGGACATCCCGGCAGCCGAACCGCGCTTCGATCTCTCGGTGGTCAACGCTCCGGCCACGCAGGTCTTCATGGCGCTGGTTTCGGGCACCCGCTACAGCATGTTGCTGCCGCCCGACCTCGGCGGCAGCCTCACCGTCAACCTCAAGGACGTGACCCTGATGGAGGCGCTGGATACCATTCGCGAGCTTTACGGCTACGAGTACCGCATCCAGGGCAAGCGCATTTTCATCGAACCCAATACGATCAAGGCCCGTGTCTTCCAGATCAATTATCTGTCGAGCCGGCGCCGCGGCAGCAGCGACCTGCGGGTCACCAACAACTCCCTGAGCGGCAGCACCACGGCCGGTTCCACGGCGGCGACGCCGACCGCGGGCCAGGGCATGCCGGCCGGCGCCGGGTCCCCGACCGCGGGGCGCTCCGAAGATACGACCCGGGTCACCATGAACACCGACAGTGATTTCTGGGGCGATCTGACCCGCGCCCTGACGACCATCGTCGGCACCGCCGAGGGGCGCAGCGTCGTCGTCAATCCGTCGTCCGGAGTCCTGCTGGTGCGCGCCCTGCCGAACGAACTGCGCAACGTCGACAAGTATCTAAAGGCGACCCAGCTGATCGCCGAACGGCAGGTCATGCTTGAGGCCAAGATCATCGATGTCACCCTCGCCGATGGCTTCCAGGCGGGCGTCAACTGGTCGACCTTCAACGGCAGCAACAACAGGACGTCGATCGGCGTGGTGACGCCCGGCACGACCCTGCGCACCCAGCCCGGGCAATCGATCGTCAGTGTTCCTAGCCGCCTGGCCAACGCCAACGAGCGCGATGCGATTCTGCCCGGCGCCGGATCCTTCCTGCCCGGCGCAGCCGGAATGATTGCCGCATCCGCGCTCGGCAGGGGATTTTTCGGCCTGGCTTTCCAGTCGACCAATTTTGCCGCGCTGCTGAATTTCCTCGAAACCCAGGGTAGCGTGTCGGTGCTGTCCTCGCCGCGCATCGCCACGCTCAACAATCAGAAGGCGGTGCTCAAGGTCGGCACCGACGAGTTGTTCGTGACCAATGTCTCATCGTCGACGACGACCACCACGACCGGTTCGGTTTCATCGCCGAACCTGACCCTGCAACCGTATTTTTCCGGCATTTCGCTGGACGTCACGCCGCAGATCGACGAGGACGGCAACATCATCCTGCATGTACACCCCGCGATCAGTACGGTCACGGAAAAGGAAAAGGTCATCAACCTCGGCGACCTGGGCACCTACATCCTGCCGCTGGCGTCCAGCAACATCAACGAAACCGACAGCATCGTCCGCGTCCAGGACGGCAGCATTGTCGCCATCGGCGGCCTGATGCGCCAGGAGCAGTCTACCGGCCGCGCGGCGTTGCCCGGCACCACGGGTTTCCTCGCCAACGTACTGGGCAGCCGTTCCGCCGGATTGAGCAAGCGCGAGCTGGTGATACTGATCAAGCCCACCATCATCGACAACGACCAGGCCTGGCTGCAGGACATCAAGGATGTCCAGGAGCGCATGCAGGCTTACCCGTCCGGCCGGCGTCCGCAGTAGTTCCGCGGATCGGCGCGATGTACCTCAACCACTTTGGCCTGCGCGAATTTCCGTTCGGCATCACGCCGGATACCAGTTTCATCTATTCCGCCGACGCCCACCAGGAAGCGCTCAACACGCTGTTGATCGGCCTCAACACGGGCGAAGGCTTCATCAAGATCACCGGCGAAGTCGGTACCGGCAAGACCCTGCTGTGCCGCCGTTTTCTGGCAACGCTGAACGAGAACCAGGTGGTCGCCTACCTGCCCAATCCGATGCTGGAGCCACGCATGCTGCTCATCGCGATTGCAGAGGAACTGGGGCTCAAGCTGCAGGGCATGGATTATCATTTTCACCTGCTGAAGCAATTCAACGAGCATCTGCTGGAAATGGCGGCGCAGGGAAAGAAGGTGATCATCTGCATCGACGAAGCGCAATCGATGCCCCTGGAAAGCCTGGAGGCCCTGCGGTTGTTGTCCAACCTCGAAACCGAAAAACGCAAACTGTTGCAGGTCGTGATGTTCGGCCAACCCGAGCTCGACCAGAAGCTCGCCGATCCCGCGGTGCGCCAGTTGCGCCAGCGCATCGTTTTCCATTACCGGATGCCGGGCCTGAAGCAGCAGGAGGCCGCGCATTACCTGGCCCACCGGCTGCGGGTTGCGGGCCACCGCGATGGGGACGTCTTCCCTACCCCCAGCGCGCGCCTGTTGTTCCGCTGGTCGAGCGGCACGCCGCGCCTCGTCAATATCCTGGCGCACAAGGCCATGCTGCTGGCCTACGGCGAAGGCAAGCCCAGGGTTACCCGCGCCCATGTCGCTCTGGCCGCCGGTGATACCGAGGGCCTTGCCGCACCGGGTTGGTGGCGACGGTGGTGAGCCGCGCCCTGGCCGGACCGTCTCAAATGAAGGGAACAGTCCGATGAGCCTGGTCAACAAGATGTTGCGCGACCTGGATGCACGCCGCGTCGACGCGGGAGAGCGGGCGGCCTTGCCTGCAGCCGTGACACCGCTGGCTGCGCGCCAGGAGCCCAACCGCCTGTCGCCGCCCGTGTTGTTCGGCGGGTTGGCTTTCGTCACGATTCTGGGTGCGGTGGCGTTGTACAAAGTACAAGGCGGGCTGCCGTTGCCGCATGCCGTGCATGCCGTACCTGTCGCGCCCGCCGCAGTGCCTGCGGCGCCTGCGGTCGCGGCGGCAGTCGTAGTGCCGGCGCCCGCCCAGGCAACAGATCCGGCATTGGCTCCGGCAACAGTTCAGGCAGCCGCTCCGGCGCCAGTTGCGGCACCCGCTCCGGCATCCGCTGCAGCCTCCCCTCCGGTCCCGGTTGCGGCACCCGCAGCGATCGAACCGGTGAGCGCACCGCAGTCCTTGCGCATGGCCGATGCATTGTCCGTGATGCCCCCCCCGGCGGTCGAAACGACACGCAAGGCGACTGTTGCGCCGAAGGCTTCCGAGCGACAGCCCGCGCCCGTCATACCGCCCCGGCAATCCGTGACCGCGGTTGTGCCCAAAGTGCCTCCGGTCGGCGCCGAAGGACGCATCGACAAACAGGAGCGCTTGCCGTCACCGGCCGAACGTGCCGAAACCGAGTATCGCCGCGCGGTCCAGGCGCAGCGCCAGGGCAACCTGGACCAGGCCGCCGCCGGATACCGGGCGGCACTGGAGGATCATCCCGAACATCCTGCGGCGCGCCAGGCGCTGGCGGGACTGCTGATTGAAGCCAGGCGATTCGACGAGGCGGAAGAAGTACTGCGCAAGGGAACGGAACTTGCGCCGGTGCGCCTCGCCTCGATCCTTGCCCTGGCGCGGCTGAAAGTCGAGCGCAACCAGGCGCCGGCGGCGCTCGAACTTCTCCAGAAAAATGCCGCCACCGGCGAGAGCAGCGCCGAATACCAGGGGTTTGCCGGCGCGCTGTTCAATCGTGCCGGCCGCGCCGCGGAGGCGGTGGAGCGCTATCAGGCGGCGGTCCGCCTTGCTCCCGGCGAGGCTCGCTGGTGGGCAGGTCTCGGCATCGCGCTCGACAGCGCCGGACGAACCGTGGAGGCGCGCGAGGCCTATCAGAAGGCACGCGCCCTGCCTGGCTTGCCGGCGGACCTGGCACAGCACATAGATCAGCGCTTGCGCTGAGAGCTCGTCACCAAATCTGCTGCCCGGACCGGATCGGGGTCTGCGGTGACGATCTTGCGCCGGAACGACGAATCAGCCGTTCTGCTGTTCCGCCGCCAACAGCTTGCTTTGCGCCCAGGTTCGCAGGTGTCCGAGGGGGCCGGTGAGGTTGGTCCATGCATCCAGCATCGTCCGCCTGTGCTTCTCGCGCTGGCTTTCGTCGGCGCGGGCAAGGTTGTGCAGCTGTTCCTGGATCAATTCGCGCGCGCGGTCTTCGGCGCGGGTCTGCAGCAGCCGCAGGGAATCCCTTGAGCCATCATCCGCGCTGAGCGTGTAGGGCAGGTGGACCGATGTCGCCATGCGGGAAACCTCGCGCAAGTTGTCGGCGCGCTCGATGGAAGAAACCGCGGCTTCGCAGCGCGCGGTGAAACGCCGCGCCTCCATGCGCAGCATGTTCTTGTCGACGGGATCGCGGAGTGCCATGTTTGTCAGTCGGGAGTCGCAGGAAATCGATTGTACAGCCGCCTTCAGGCCCGCTCCACTTCAGCTTGCGGCGACCTTCACCCCCGGCCCGGTCGCGCCATCGAATCCCACTGCGGCGAGCGTGGCGAATTCCGCTTCGCTGGCCACGCCTTCGGCTATAACCAGCAGGCCGATGCCGTGTGCGATCGAACTGACACCCTTGAGGAAAGTCTGATTGCCCTGATGCGTATCCAGGTGTCGGGTAAAGCTCGCGTCGACCTTGATATAGCTTAGCCCGAGGTCATGCAGGCGGCCGATCTGGCTGAACTGGCGACCGAAATGCTCGACACCCGTTCGGCATTGGAAGCCACCCAGCAGTTTGCACAGCGCGCGAAACTCGTCTACGTGCTTCAGCACGCCGGTTTCGGCCACCTCAATCCAGAGGCGGCTTGCAACCTTGCGGTGCCGACCCAGGAGGGTGGCGAGCTTCTGCTGGAAATCCGTTTGACCCACCGAACTCCCGGACAGGTTGATCGCCAGGCCCGGCAATTCGGGTTGTCGTTCCAGATTCGCCAGTCCCAGTGCCAGCGCCGCCAGGTCCAGCTCGGCAGAGAAACCGAGACGTTCGGCAACCGGCAGGAAACGTCCCGCCGGCAGCCATTCGTCGTCAGCATCGAACTTCAGTCGCAGGGGGGATTCGTCGTGCAGCAAGCGGCCCTGCATGTCGACCACGGGGAATGCGACCAGGTGCACCCATTGCCGATCCAGTGCCCGGCGAATTGCCAGCGACCACTCCTGGTTGCTGCGCGGAATGTCCTCTTCGGTGTCGATCACGGCTTCGCGCACCGCATTGATGCCCTCCGCCTCGGCGGCGATCAGCACCGCATCGACTTGCGACAGCACCGCACGCAGGCCCGCGCCGCGCTGGAAGGTCCCCATGCCGACATAGGCCGAGGGGCCGCCGTCGACGAAGGCTTCCATGGTGTCGACCAGGTCCTGCAAGAGCCTCTGCGCAACGTCGCGGCCGGCCTTTTCGCCCGGCAGCAGCAGGGCGAAATCGGCTCCGGCCATGCGTGCGGCGAGCCCTTCTTCGTTCGCCGTGCCGCCAGCGCCGACAATTGCCGCCAGCCGTCGCAGCAGCGCGTCGGTCGCCTCGCGTCCCAGCCGCTTGTTGATTTCGGCGAGGTCCGCAACGCGGATGAGGAACAGGGTGCCCCCGGTGGAATCCTCGCCCTCCAGCGAGGAGCTCAATTGCGAAATGAAGAATTCGCGATTGACCAAGCCGGTAAGGGGATCGAAATAGGCTTCGCGGCGCACGGTTTCAAGCCGCGCCGCCTCTTCCTCGAACATGGCCTTGAGGCGGACCACGGTCGCATTCATGGCGCTGGCAAGCTGGTGCAGTTCGGGAACCTCGGGCTCCGGGATGGTGACGAAGCGGCGGTTGGATATCGCCTGGGCCTGGGCGATCACGGCCTGCAGGGGCCGTCGCAAGCGCCTCAGGATCAGGCTGCCCAGATACCCGCCGATGAAACTGGCCAGGGTCAGTGCGGCCACCATTTCCTGGGTGCTGGTCCACAGCGCCTCGTAGGCGAAGCGGCGGTGGCTGACCAGGGTCACGCTGCCGAATTGCGACCAGCCGCGGGTGATCTGTGCCTGGCCGGGATCGGAATCGATCGGCAGGCGCTTCACGAACCAGTCAGGTGCGCCGGGATTTCCGGGCTCGGCCAGGCGTTCGACCAGCAGCTTGCCATGGGGGTCGATGACGCGGATGGATTCGTAGTGCCCGCTGTCGAAGAGGGCCGCGACGACCAGTTCCACGGTTACCGGGTCGGGATTCTGCTGGCTCAGCGACAGCGCCAGGGCCGCGGCGTTGTCGGCATTCTTCATGCTCAGCTGCTGTTCGAGATAGGCGCGGGCCGACAGCAGAGAAGCGAACAGGCTTCCAGTCAGAGCCAGCAGCATGCTGACGATGATGGCGAGCCAGAGTTGGCGATACATCGACATGGCGATTCCTTCCTCAAGTCCCGGGGTACGGCATGGTCAGTCAATACCCTCGTTGCGGGTTCTGTTGAGCACGTCCTGCCAGCGTGAAAGCTGACCGGTGCCGCGCATTCCCTTCGGCGCATTGCCGGCGACGCCGCCCCAGATCGCTTCGCTGTTGAAACTGAAAACCGGTTGCAGGTCGGGGCGCTGCGATGCGGACCGGATTTCCGGTACCAGGTTGTCCAGCAGCAGCGGTTCGGCGTTGGGCGTCGGGTAATAGGCCAGCACCATGTGCGCCTGCAGATAAGGTCCGGCGGGACCGTTCAGGCGGGCTTTGACGTAAATCAGGCGCAGCTTGGCGATCGGAATCCCGGCATCCTTCAGCGAGTAATACTTGATGATCGAAAAGTCCTCGCAGTCGGCGCGGCCCTGGCCAATGGTCTCCAGCGGGGTGGCCCAATAGTCGCCCTGGTTCCAGATGGCCATGTCATCGTCAAAGGCGACGCGCCGGTTGAAAAAATCGTTGATCTTCTTCAGCTTGTCCTTATCCGCCGCGGACCTGGATTCGGCGAGCAGCTTTTGCCAGTCGCGCAATAGCGGCAGTTGCTCCGTACCAAAGCGCGCGACGAGTTGCTGCTGCAGCCGGTCGAAGTCGAAGGCCGACACGGCGGACACGGCCAGCGCCAGCAGCAGGAGTCGCGCGATGCGGCCTTGCCACGGCTGGGGCAGGAAGTGGGCGGGTGTGTCGATGATGATGGGTGACAAGCGACGAAACAATGCCTGCATAATCGCACGAGTTGGGTCGCGCCGAGCGGATTTCCGTCGCCTCCAGCCTTGGCGCCGGAAGTCCGCCGCCGACATTCTGCAAGCCCGGCCGGGCAGTGCCAAACCGCCCGATCCGACCCACGGTCCGCCGCGAGAGCGGGTTCGTCAGGCCGTCAGCGGCTGGCCGGCCGGCGTCCGATGCGGGCCGCCCATGGGCAGCCCGCGGGTTGCCATCGGCATTACCGGCGTTTCGTTGCTGCGGGCAGGCGCTCGAGAACCGCCTCCAGGGCGCTCAGTTCGACCTGCAAGGTCGCCAGCAATTCCGGCAAGCCCGCATCCCCCTGGTCCTTGCGCAAGGTCTGCTCGATGGCGGTGGCGGCCGCCTGCACCCGCGTCGCACCCAGACTGCCCGCCGCACCTTTCAGCATGTGCGCCCGCTGCCGGGCCGCGTCGCCGCGGCCTGTCGCCAGTTCATCCCGCAAGTGCAGCACATCGTCACGGTGGTCGGCGCCGAGTTGGTGCAACAGGCGCAGGTAAGTCGGGACATTGCCGCGCAGGGCGGCCAGTCCGCGTACCGTGTCCAGTCCGTCGAAGTCGGCCAGCAACTGCGGCAGGCTTTGCCCGTCGTCTCCCGTCGTTGCGGGCGCGGCAAATGCGTCGCGTGCGCTTCGCGGCGACGGCGCTGACCGGTCATTGACCGTAGCGGCTGACAGCCACGAAAGCAGCGTCCGGTAAAGCGTGTCGGGCTCGACGGGCTTGGTGATGAAATCGTTCATGCCGGCTTCCTCGCACGCCAGGCGATCATCGTCGAAGGCATTCGCGGTCATCGCCAGGATCGGCGTCTTCTCGCGACCGGGCAGGGAACGGATGGCGCGGGTGGCCTCGAGGCCGTCCATGTCCGGCATCTGCATGTCCATCAGGATCAGGTCGTAGTCATAGGCGCGGGCCTTTTCCAGGGCCTCGCGGCCGTCGGCCGCGGTATCCACTTCCAGTTCCGCCCCGTACAACAGCTCCAGCGCAACTTCGAGGTTGATCGGGTTGTCTTCGGCCAGCAAGATCCGGGCGCCGGCGTGGTGCCGGCGCAAGCTCGCTTCGGCATTCTCGGTGTCAGCGGTCATCGACTCGGCGGACACGACGCCGTGACCGTGCAGCAAACGGGCAGTGAACCAGAATGTGCTGCCGACCCCCGGCGTGCTGTCGGCGCCGACTTCTCCGCCCATCAGGTGCGCCAGTTGTTTGGTGATGGCGAGGCCGAGTCCGGTGCCGCCGTACTTGCGCGTGATCGAGGCGTCGGCCTGCTCGAAGGCCTTGAACAGGCGGGCCAGCTTATCCGCGGGGATGCCGACGCCGCTGTCGGCGACCTCAAAGCGCAGCAGGAAATCATCGCCGTTGTCTTCCAGCAGCATGGCGCGCAGGGTAATCGCGCCTTTCTCGGTGAACTTGAGGGCGTTGCTGGCATAGTTGAGCAGCGCCTGGCGCAGTCGCGTGGCGTCGCCGCGCAGCCACGCAGGAGTGGCTTCGCTTTCGATTGCGATGCGCAGCCCCTTCTCCTGCGCCGATTGGCCGATGATCGAGGCGATGCTGTCGAGCATCGCGGACAGGGCGAAGTCCGTGCTGTCCAGTTGCAGGCGGCCCGCCTCGATCTTCGACAGGTCGAGGATATCGTTGATGATGGCCAGCAGGTGCCGTCCGGCGTCCCCGATCTTGTCCAGCCGCTGGACCTGCTGCGGTGTCGCCGCCGCGCCGCGCAGCAGGTGCGTGAGACCGAGGATGGCGTTCATCGGCGTCCTGATCTCGTGGCTCATGTTGGCCAGGAAGCTGCTCTTGGCCAGGCTGGCCGCCTCGGCCTGGGTCTGGGCCTCCGCCAATTGAGCCGTGCGTTGCGCCACCAGGTTCTCGAGGTGGTGACGGTGCTGGTCGAGTTCGGCCCCGATGCGCTTTTTTTCTGTGATGTTTTCCTTCACCGCCACGTAATGGGTGATGCGGCCGTCGGCCTGGCGCAGCGGCGTAATGATGGCGTACTCGATGTATTCGCTGCCATCCTTGCGCCGGTTGCGAAATTCGCCTTTCCAGGGCTGGCCCAGGCTAAGCGCTTGCCACATACCGACGAAGGATTCCGGCGGCGTCTTGCCCGAACGCAGGAAGCGCGGGTTCTGCCCGATGACTTCCTCGCGGCTGTAGCCCGTGGTCCGCACGAAGGCATCGTTTACATACTCGATGACGGCGCCGGTGTCGGTGATGACGATGCTTCCCGGGCTTTGTTCCACGGCCAGCGAGAGCTTGCGCAGTTGGTCCTCGGTCGTCCTGCGCTCGATAACGTCGCGCGCGATGCCCTGATAACCGGTCACTTTGCCATCGGCGTCGCGCACCGCCACGCCACGGGTCGCATGCCAGCGCACCGGGCCTTCGCGCGGTCCGATCCGGTATTCGGCGCTGACGGGGTTTTCCGTGGCGGCTGCAGCTTCGAGCAATGCCCGGCACATGACTAAGTCATCGGGGTGGAGGTAGGTCTCGATCGGCTTGCCGATGACCTCGGCGACCGGGATGCCGACGAAGCTCGCCCAGTTCGGCGAGAGATAGGTGATGACGCCGTCCGGCGTAAGCTCGAAAATGATGTCGCTGGCGTTCTCGACGAAACTGCGGAAGCGCTGCTCGCTGGCCCGCAGCGCCCTCGTCGCCAGCGCCTGGTCCTCGACCGCATTGAGGAGCGCGCGGCGCGATCGTTCCGCCGCCGCCAGCAGCTCCTTGTCATAGGCTTCCCGGTGCTGCAGTTCTTCGAGCTGCTCGCGGTTGCGCTGCTCCAGGCTCTTGCGCTGGCTGATGTCTTCCACCACCGCGATGTAATAGGCGGGCGCCCCGTTCGTGTCGCCACGCACCAGCCGCACGGAGATATTGACCCAGACGGCTGCTCCGGACTTGTGCAGAAACCGCGTTTCGCGGCTGAAGCTGAGGTCCGCGCCCGCCACCAGCGCACCTGCGGCCTTCAGGTCAGCCTTCAGGTCGTCGGGGTGGGTGATGGTCTGGACGCTGCTTGCCAGCAGTTCGTCGCGACTGTAGCCGAGGATGTCGCACAGCCGCTGGTTCACTCCCTGCCAGGCGCCGCTCGCGCCCACCTGGGCGATGCCCACCGCCGCCTGCTCGAAGATGGCGCGAAAACGTTCCTCGCTTTGGCTCAGGCTGTGGTTCGCGGCTTCCAGTTGCGCGATCTTGCGCTGCAACTGGCGTTCCAGCGCCGACTCATGGAGGACGTGGAAGCCGGCGTCGTCCAGCGTCGCCGCCGCGGTCGGCGGCTTGCTTGCGGTGCGCTCCCGCAGCACCGCGCCAAGCTCGGCGAGCAGGGCGTCGGGTTTCTGCGGCTTGACGATATAGCGGGCTGTGCCCAGGGCCCGGCCCAGTTCGTGGTCCTCCGGCGTGGTATAGGTGCCGGAATAGAAGACGAAGGGGATGGATTTCAGCGAGTCGTCGCCCATCCACGTCCGGCACAGCGTAAAGCCGTCCATGGTCGGCATCAGCGCATCGGAAAGGATCAGGTCTGGCGTATCGTCGTGCGCCGCGTCCAGCGCCTCCTGCCCGTTACAGGCCATCGTCACGCGGTAGTCGTGGTCTTCAAGCACGACCTTGAGCAGATAGCGGGTCGACTCGGCGTCGTCGACGACCAGTACATGGGTCATGCGAATTCTTCCTGCGGTCCTTAACAGGTTTCGGCCACCGCCGTCCGGGCGATCTGTTTCATGTGTTGGTCTCGACGGCTGCGCCGGTATTGGTCGAGGCAATCATGCAGGGGTCTCCCAGGCCCGTGTTTCCGATCCGATTGGCGGCAGGGTGTGGTCATTTCCTCAATCCCTCAGCGCCCGCGCTACCAGGAAGTTTTCCACCCGCGCCGCGCCGTGCGCCTTGAGCGTGCGCGCCAGTTCGTCCAGCGTGGCGCCGGTGGTCATGACGTCGTCGACCACCAGCACCGTTTTGCCTGTCAGGTCGAGTTCGCATTCGAAGGCGTGGCGGATGTTCTGCTTGCGTTCCTTCCATGGCAGGCTGGCCTGCGGTGCGGTGTCGCGGCGGCGATGGACGCGGCTGGTTTCGAGCGGGACGTCCAGCAGCCGGGCCAGCGGCCGGGCGAGTTCAAGGGCCTGGTTGAAGCCGCGTTCGGCCAGGCGTGGCGGAGCCAGCGGCACCGGCAGGATCAGATCGGGGCGGAAGGGAGGGACAAGCTGCGCCAGCGCCCGGCCGAGAAAGTCGGCGCTGGCGAGACGGTGAACGTACTTGAGCGACTGGATAACGCGGTCCAGCGGGAACTCGTAGCGGAACACGGCTTGGGTGGCATCGAAATGCGGTGCCTGTTTCAGGCAGGCGCCACAGGTGTTTGACCCCGGCGTCGGCAGGGCGCAGAGCGGGCAGCGTTCCTCTGTGAGGCGCGGCAGGCTGGCGGCGCACGCGGGGCACAGCAGGCCGTCGCCGCTCGGGGCGGCACAAAGGAAACAATCCTGCGGCAACAGGACGTTTGCGGCGCTGCGCACGGCGTTCTTCAGACCCCCCGCAATTGACAAGCCCGGCTCCTTCCACCAAGATTCGCGCCTCTTTGCATTCTAGCGAGTCCCCTGCGATGACTGCCACCACCACTGTCCAAGCCGCTGCCCAAGCCGCTGTTCAAACCGCCGCCGCCTTCGTTCCCGCCCAGCGCTGGACCGTCGATGCTTTGGTCGCCCTGTTCGAACTGCCCTTCAACGACCTGCTGTTCCGCGCCCAGGAGGTGCATCGGCAGAATCATGATGCCAATGCCGTGCAGCGTTCGACCCTGCTCTCGATCAAGACCGGAGGCTGTTCCGAGGATTGCGGCTATTGTTCGCAGTCGGCGCACCACGGCGAGGTCGAGAAGGAAGCCTTGCTTGAAACCGCAGAGGTGGTGGCTGCCGCAAAAGCCGCCAAGGACAAGGGCGCCACGCGCTTCTGCATGGGCGCTGCCTGGCGCGGGCCAAAGGACAAGGACCTCGACCGCGTTGCCGACATGATCGGTGCGGTCAAGTCGCTGGGTCTCGAGACCTGCGTCACGCTGGGCATGCTCAAGGACGGCCAGGCCGAGCGGCTGAAGGCCGCCGGGCTCGACTACTACAACCACAACCTCGATACGGCGCCGGAGTTCTACGGCCAGGTGATCAAGACGCACGCCCAGGGCGAGCGCTTCGACACCATCGACAAGGTGCGCGAGGCCGGGATCAAGGTCTGCTGCGGCGGCATCGTCGGCATGGGCGAAACGCGCCGCCAGCGGGCGTCCCTGCTGGTCGAACTGGCCAACATGAACCCGCCGCCCGAGTCGGTGCCGATCAACGAACTGGTGCCGATGCCCGGCACGCCGCTGGAAAACGCGCCGCCGCTCGATCCCTTCGAGTTCG
>CAIZHL010000187.1 GCA_903932755.1 uncultured beta proteobacterium | reverse complement strand
GCGACGAGGATGCGGTTGTTGCGGTCGAGCGGCACCACGTCCGCGACCGTGCCCAGCGCCACCAGGTCGAGCAGGGCGGCCAGGTTGGGTTCGGGTTTTTCCGTGTAGGCGCCGCGCCGGCGCAGTTCGGCGCGCAGCGCCAGCATGACGTAGAACATCACGCCGACGCCGGCCAGCGCCTTGCTCGGGAAATCGCAGCCGGGCTGGTTCGGGTTGACGATCACCTCTGCCGCCGGCAATTCGTCGCCCGGCAGGTGGTGGTCGGTAATCAGCGTGGCGATGCCGCAGCGCCTGAGTTCGGCCACGCCTTCGACGCTGGCGATGCCGTTGTCGACCGTGATCACCAGGTCCGGATGGCGCGCGGCGGCGAGTTGCGCGACTTCCAATGAGAGTCCGTAACCCAGTGTGAAGCGGTCTGGAACGATGTAATCGACCGTGGCGCCCATCATGCGCAGCGCGCGCAGGCCGACCGCGCAGCCGGTGGCGCCGTCGCAGTCGTAGTCGGCCACGATCAGCATCCTGCGCCCGGCGGCGATCGTGTCCGCCAGCAGCGTCGCCGCTTCGCGCGCGCCCTTGAGCCGGTCGGGGGCGAGCAGCGCGCTGCTGCGCGTGTCGAGCTCGTCGGGGCTGCGGATGCCGCGCGCGGCGTAGAGCCGCGCCAGCAATGGATGCACGCCGCCCTGCTCGAGCGCCCAGGTGGCGCGCGGCGGGATGTCGCGCACGGCGATGCGCGTATCGTTTGTCATGGCGCCACCAACTCGGCCAGCGCGCGCGGCTTGCGCCAGAATTTCCACAGGCCCCGGCGGTTCGCCAGCAACTCGGCGGCAGCGAACTCGCCGGGGGCGACCAGGCGCAAAGCGCCGAGCCGGCCGCTGCGCAGGTCGGCCAAAGCCGGCGCCAGCCAGTCGGCTTCGAGTCGGGAAAGCTCATCGCGCCAGACGATGGCATCGCCGCTGCGGGCCGGTTGCTCCATGGCATCAAAGAGTGCCAGCGGCCTGCGCGCCGCGGAACTCTTGAAACTTGCCGGCAGTGGCGCGGCCTCGATCTGCAGCAGGCGGGCGATGCCGCGCGAAACCGGGTCATTGCTCCAGAACGCGTCATGCGCAGCGGCGGTGCTGCGGGAATCTGGTGCGGGCAGGCGACCACCGCCCCAGGGCCAGAGCGAATTCACCACCGGCAGCCCGGCGGCAGCGCGCGCCTGATTCACCGGATGGGCATGCAGGACCATCTGCGCCTCGTTGAGGGCCTGGCGCCACGGCGCATAGGCGGCATCCAGCGGCAAGGGCGCGGCGGCGCGGCCGGCAGCCTCAGTCAGGGGCTGAAATGCCGGTGCGGCGGCGGACAGGCGCAGGTTCCAGTGTTCCGCTGACAGCACTTCCAGATGCCCCAGAGAGGAAAAAGTCGGCGCCAGCGACACGGCGAGTGCGGCGGCTTCGTCGGCGGTCAGGCGCAGATTTTGCGGATGGTCGACGATCAGGCTGCGTTCATGGAAGTTCAGCCGCACCGGGTCGAGGCACAGCCAGTCAGCTTCTTCGACATCTTCGTGCAGCGCCAGCCGGCGCAGGGCGGCGGCCGGCAGCGGCACAGCGAGGCCGGCGATTTCGGCAAGGATGGCGGCGCTGCCCAGGGGTGGGCGCAGCGTCAGGCGGCCGCGCCCGAGCAGGGTGGTGAAGGCAGGCAGGGGCAGGTCAGAGGTGAGATCCGCGAGCGCCTGGCGCGTCCAGATGAGGCCAGGCACGATGAGCGTCAGCATGGGCGCATGTTAACATGGCCCGCCAAGCCAATTTATCGAATGAACTACGAACTCCTCATAGGTTTGCGCTACACGCGCGCCCAGCCGCGCGAAGGCGCCGCCAACCGCTTCATATCCTTCATCGCGCTGATTTCCATGCTCGGTCTGGCGCTCGGCGTTGCGGCGCTGATCGTCGTGCTGTCGGTGATGAACGGCTTCCAGAAGGAATTGCGCGAACGCATCCTCGGCGTCGTTTCGCACGTCCAGATCAGCAGCGAAAGTGGCGAGATCACCGACTGGAGCAAGGTGGTGCAAGGCGCGGCACAGCATCCGCGGGTCAAGGCGGCCGCGCCCTACGTGCAGGCCCAGGGCATGCTGAGCTACGACGGCCAGGTGCGCGGCATGATGGTGCGCGGCATCCTGCCCGAGGCCGAGGACAAGGTCGCCGACTTTGGCAGCTACATGAAGTCGGGCAAGCTCGATGCTTTGCGGCCCGGCGAATTCGGCATGGTGCTGGGCAGCGAACTGGCGCGCGCGCTGCGCGCCGTGCCCGGCGACAAGGTCACGCTGCTGGCGCCGCAGGGCCTGGTCACCCCCGCCGCCATCCTGCCGCGGGTCAAGCAGTTTCGCATCGTCGGCATCTTCGAGGCCGGCATGTTCGAATTTGATTCCGGCCTGGCCCTGATCCACATGGGCGACGCGCAGAAGCTGTATCGCATGGACGATCGCGTGAGCGGGGTGCGGCTCAAGGTCGATGACCTGTTCGCCGCGCCGAAGATCGGCCGCGAACTGATGCGCTATCTGCCCATCGATGCCTGGGTCAGCGACTGGACGCGCAGCCATGCCAACTTCTTTCGCGCCGTCGAAATCGAAAAGCGCATGATGTTCCTGATCCTGCTGCTGATCGTCGCCGTGGCCGCCTTCAACATCGTGTCCACCCTGGTCATGGCGGTGACCGACAAGCGCGCCGACATCGCCATCCTGCGCACACTGGGTGCCAGCCCGCAGAGCATCATGGCCGTCTTCATCGTGCAGGGCATCCTGATCGGCACCGTCGGGCTGGCCGCCGGCGTCGGCGGCGGCGTCGCCCTGGCGCTCAACATCGACGTCGTGGTGCCGGCGCTGGAGCGCCTGCTGGGCATGCAGTTCCTCTCCAAGGACGTGTACTACATCAGCGAACTGCCTTCCGACCTGCACTGGTCGGACGTCGGCACCATCAGCGTGGTGTCCTTCTTCCTCACCCTGCTGGCGACGCTTTACCCGAGCTGGCGCGCCTCGCGTACCCAGCCGGCCGAGGCCTTGCGCTATGAGTGAACTGGAGACGCCCGTCGCGCCAATGGAGGCCGTCCTCGAGTGCCACGGCCTGAGCAAAGTATTCCATCAGGGACAGACCGATGTGCCGGTGCTGAGCGGGGTGAACCTGAAAGTCGGCGCTGGCGATACGGTGGCCATCGTCGGCGCCAGCGGTTCGGGCAAGAGCACCCTGCTGCATCTGCTGGGCGGGCTCGACACGCCGACGGCGGGCACGGTCCTGCTGCACGGCAGCGACCTGGCCCGGGTCGGCGAGGCGGAACGCGGGCGCCTGCGCAATCGCAGCCTGGGCTTCGTCTATCAGTTCCATCATCTGCTGATGGAATTCACCGCCATCGAAAATGTTGCCATGCCGCTCCTGATCCGGCGCATGGATCGCGCCGAGGCGGAACAGCAGGCGCGGGCAGTGCTGGAGCGGGTCGGCCTCGGCCATCGCCTGAGCCACCGGCCGGGCGCGCTGTCCGGCGGCGAACGCCAGCGTGTGGCGGTGGCGCGCGCCCTGGTGACCCAGCCGGCTTGTCTGCTGGCCGACGAGCCTACCGGCAATCTTGATCGCGGTGCGGCCGATGCGGTGTTCGGCTTGTTGCTGGAACTGTGCCGGGAGCACGGCGCGGCATTGATTCTGGTGACCCACGACCTGGATCTCGCGGCACGGGCCGGACGCGGTCTGCACCTGACGGACGGCGTGCTGGTCTAGCTGCGGCTACTTCCCTGGTCGCTTGCGCTCCGCGGCCAGGTGCTGCCGGCGCCGGTGGTGCCAGGCGCGAACGAGGTAGAAGCGCCACACCACGCGGATCAGGACATAGCTGGCCAACGCCAGTCCCAGCGCGAGCAACACCAGGCCCAGAGCGAGCGGCGCGCCGAGTCCGAGCATCCATTCCAGCAGCGCCCGGGTCCATTCGAGCATGCTTTCGTTGCCCCACTCGGGCGGCGGCATGAAGCGTTCGCCCTGGCCCGGCAATACTCGCTGGCCGATGGCGAAGGCGACGACGTAGAGCGGCACGATGGTGAAAGGGTTGGTGTAGATCGTGGTCAGCATCGCCAGCGGCAGATTGACGCGGAAAACCACCGCGCAGATCGCGGCGCCGAGCATCTGCAGCGGCCCCGGAATCAGGCCGCAGAACATCCCGGCCGCCACGGCGCCGGCCGCCGAACGGCGGTTGAGGTGCCACAGCCGCGGATGCAGCAGGGTGTTCTCGAAGGGCGCCAGCCAGCGGTTGCCGCGGATCGACTCGTGGTCGGGCAGGGTTTTGCGAATGCGCTTGCGCATGTGGCTGGATGTCTGCTCCGGTTCAGCCGATGCGGATCGACAATTCGCCGACGCCGGCCACACCACCCGTCACCAGATCGCCCTTGACCACCGGGCCGACGCCTTCCGGCGTGCCGGTGAAGATCAGGTCGCCGGGACGCAGTTCAAAATACTTCGACAGATGGGCAATGGTTTCCGGCACCGACCAGATCAGGTCGGCGAGGTTGCCCTCCTGTTTCAAGTTTCCATTGACCGTGAGCCAGACCCGGCCGGCTGTCGGATGGCCGCAGCGGCTGGCGGGGACGATCGGTGTAATGGGCGCCGACTGGTCGAAGGCCTTGCCCAGTTCCCACGGCCGGCCCTTGTCGCGCAGGGCGAACTGCAGGTCGCGGCGGGTCATGTCGAAACCGGCGGCATAGCCCCAGACGTGATCCGTGGCGGCGTCGATGGCGATGTCGCGGCCGCCTTTGCCGATGGCCACGACCAGTTCGACTTCGTGGTGGTAGTTGGCGGTTTGCGGCGGGTAGGCGATGTCTACCGTGTCGCCCGGCGCCACTGGCACGACGGCATCAGCCGGCTTGCAGAAAAAGAAGGGCGGCTCGCGGTCCGGGTCGGAGCCCATTTCACGGGCGTGGGCCGCGTAGTTGCGACCGACGCAGTAAATGCGCCGCACGGGGAAATCGTCAGTGCTGCCGGCGATGGGCACGGCAGCTTGCGGGGAGGGTGGGATGGCGTAGTTCATGTTTGCTCCTGAGGGATTGCCTCGATTATCGCTTAAGGGGGCCCGTCGAATTTTTGTCGCTAGCTGATGCGCTGCTTTTGGGCTGCACACAGGGGATACCCCGTCAGGGACATACCCCGCAAGGGGATACCGTCTCTGGCTCCCGCCAGAGACATAATGTCGGCCATGCGTCTTTTTGTTTTGGCCTTCGTCGCCGGCATCTGGTTGTTGCAGCAGCAGGCGGCTTTGCCTCCCTTCGGATGGCTCGCCGGCCTCGGTGCGGGGGGATTACTGCTGCTCGGCGGGCGAAAAATGTCGGCGCTGGCGACACGGCGATTCCTGGCTGTGCCGCTCCTCGTTGCCGGAGCCGCGGCCCTCGGTTTCGCCTGGGCGGGAATTTTTGCCCAACTGCGCCTGGCCGACGAACTGCCGGCGACGCTGGAGGGCCGCGACATCGAACTCACCGGCGTGGTCGCCGGCCTGCCGCAGGAACTGGAGCGCGGCGTGCGCTTCGAATTCGATGTCGAGCAGGCGGTGGCCGGGGTGCCGCCGCACATCTCCCTGGCCTGGTATCGCGGGCGCGACGAGGGGGATGACGAGACCTCGCCGCTGGTTCCCGTGCGCGCCGGCGAACGCTGGCGCTTCACGGTGCGCCTGAAGCGCCCGCACGGCAATCTCAATCCGCATGGCTTCGACTACGAGGCCTGGTTGTTCGAGCGCGGCATCCGCGCCACCGGCTACGTGCGTCCCGCAAGCGCCGCGCGCATCGAGGCGCGGGTGTGGCGGCCCGGGTATGCGGTCGAAATGCTGCGCGAAACCATTCGCGACCGCTTTCGCGCCGTGCTGCCCGAGGCTCCTTACGCCGGGATCCTGATCGCGCTCGCCGTCGGCGACCAGCACGCGATCGACCCCGGCCTGTGGCAAAGCTTTTCCCGCACCGGGATCACCCATCTGATGAGCATATCCGGCCTGCACGTGACCATGCTGGCGGGGCTGGCCTACGCGCTGGTCAACTGGCTTTGGCGACGCTCGGCCAGATTGCCGCTGCGCCTGCCGGCACAGCATGCGGCTGCCGTGGGCGGCTTTTTGGCGGCCTTCGGCTATTGCCTGCTGGCCGGCTTCGCCGTGCCGGCGCAACGCACGCTGTACATGCTCGGCGTGGTTGTCGTGGCGCGACTCTCGGCGCGCGAACTGGCCGGTTCGCGGGTCCTGCCCCTGGCGCTGCTGCTGGTCCTGCTGCTCGATCCGTGGGCGGTGCTGGCGGCCGGCTTCTGGCTGTCCTTCGGCGCCGTGGCATTGCTGTTCCATATCGGCAGCGGCCGGCTGGGGCCGGTGCATTGGCTGACGGAATGGGGGCGCGCGCAATGGGCCGTGACACTGGGCATGCTGCCGGCGCTCTTGGCCCTGTTCCAGCAGTTCTCGCTGGTGTCGCCGCTGGCCAATGCGCTGGCGATTCCGCTGGTCAGCTTCGTCATCACGCCGCTGGCCCTGCTGGGCACCCTGCCGCTGCTCGATCCGCTGTTGTCCCTGGCGCATTTTTTCACGGCCTGGCTGATGCACTTCATCGACTGGCTGGCCGGGCTACCGCTGGCGATGTGGCAGCAGGCCGCGCCGCCGCCATGGGCGGTGTTGCTGGCGCTGGCCGGCGGCCTCTGGCTGCTGCTGCCGCGCGGCTTTCCTTCGCGCTGGCTGGGTGTGCTGGCCTTCCTGCCTTTGCTGACGGTGCTGCCGCCGCGCCCTGCATCCGGGGCGGCTGCGATTACCGTGCTCGACGTCGGCCAGGGCCTGGCGATCCACGTGCAGACGGCCGGGCATGACCTGCTGTTCGATGCCGGGCCGGCGTTTTCGGCCGATGCCGACAGCGGCAACCGCATCATCGCCCCCTACCTGCGCGCCATGGGGGTGCGCGGGCTCGATGTCATGGTCATCAGCCACGCCGACAAGGATCACGAGGGCGGTGCGGCTTCCGTGCTGGCAGCGCTGCCGGTCGCGCTCCTGAAAACTTCGCTGCCCTTCGAGCATGCCCTGTCGGCGCAACCGGTAGCGCACGAATTGTGTCGTGACGGTGATGCCTGGAACTGGGACGGCGTCGCCTTCAAAATGCTTCATCCGGGCGCCGAACCCCTCTCGCGCAAGACCAACGATCTGAGCTGCGTGCTGCGCATCACCGCCGGCGGCAAGACGATGCTGCTGACTTCGGACATCGAGGCGGTTTCCGAGCAAGCGCTGCTGGCGGGCCAGCCTTCGGCGCTGGCGGCCGAGGTGATGACGGCGCCGCATCACGGCAGCAAGACCTCATCGACGCCCGGCTTCATCGCCGCCGTCGCGGCGCGCGACGTGATCTTTCCGGTCGGCTACCGCAACCGCTTCGGCCATCCGAAAGAGGAGGTGGTGGCGCGCTACCTGGAAAGCGGCGCCCGGCTGCACCGCACCGATGCCGACGGCGCGGTCGGCGTCAGCCTGGCGACCGCGGGCATCGCGTTCCGCCACGAACGCGTCGAGCGGCGGCGCTATTGGCACGCTGGGCACGCGCGGTAGACCATAATCGACGTCCGAACCTTGCTCCGCCCGCCATGAACCCCAGCGATTCCACCCCCTTTTCTGGTCTGCAACCCGAGCGCATCCTCGATGCACTGGAAAGCCTCGGTTACCGCTGCGACGGCGCCCTGATGGCGCTCAACAGTTACGAGAACCGCGTCTGGCAGATCGGCGTCGATGACGGTCCACCGCTGATCGCCAAGTTCTACCGGCCGGGACGCTGGAACGAGGCGCAGATTGCCGAGGAACACGCGTTTACCGCGGCCATGGCGGCGGACGAACTGCCGGTGGTGACGCCGCTGGTGATCGGCGGACAAACCCTGTTCAGCCACGGCGGCTTTCGTTTTTCCGTGTTCCCGCGCCAGGGCGGCCGCGCCCCGGAGTTTGCCGAGCCGCAGATCCTGGAGTGGATGGGGCGCCTGATGGCGCGCATCCATATGGTGGGCGCGCGTGCGCCCTTCGTCGTGCGCGAGACTCTGGACATCCGCAGCTTCGGTATCGAATCGCGCGACTGGCTGCTGGCGAACAGGATAATTCCGCCGGACCTCGAAGCCGTGTGGCAGGGAGTTGCCGACGAAGCGCTGGACGGTGTGCGTCACTGCTACGCGCGAGCAGGTGCTGTCGAAAACCTGCGCCTGCACGGCGACTGCCATGCCGGCAACGTGTTGTGGACCCAGGACGGCCCGCACTTCGTCGATTTCGACGATGCCCGCATGGGGCCGGCAATCCAGGATTTGTGGATGCTGCTTTCCGGCGATGCGGAGGAGATGGGGCTGCAACTCGGCCATGTGCTGGCCGGCTACGAAGTGTTCCGCGAATTCGACGACCGCGAACTGCAACTGGTCGAAGCCCTGCGCACGCTGCGCCTGATGCATCATTCGGCCTGGCTGGCGCGGCGCTGGAACGATCCGG
>CAIZHL010000186.1 GCA_903932755.1 uncultured beta proteobacterium | reverse complement strand
GCCATGCCGCGGCCCATGATCTCGACCTTGAGCTGGCCTTTTTCGAGGTAGATGCGGTTGAGGTCGGTGATTTCGAGTTCGCCGCGCGGCGATGGTTTCAGATTGGCCGCGAAGTCGCAGACCTGCCGGTCGTAGAAGTAGAGCCCGGTCACGGCATAGCGCGACTTCGGCGCCTTCGGCTTTTCCTCGATGCTGACGGCGCGCCCCGTCGCGTCGAACTCGACCACGCCGTAGCGTTCCGGGTCGCTCACCGCATACGCGAACACCGTGGCGCCGACGCCGACTTCCGGCGTTGACCCGGCGGCACGCTGCAACTGGGCGGCAAAGTCGTGGCCGTAAAACAGGTTGTCGCCGAGCACCAGCGCCGACGGGTGGTCGCCGACGAAATCGCGGCCGATGATGAAGGCCTGCGCCAGTCCGTCAGGGCTGGGCTGCACCGCGTAGCTGATTTCGATCCCCCATTGCGAGCCGTCGCCCAGCAACTGCTCGAAGCGCGGAGTGTCCGCCGGCGTCGAGATCAGCAGGATCTCGCGGATGCCGGCCAGCATCAGCGTGGTCAGCGGGTAGTAGATCATCGGCTTGTCGTAGATCGGCAAGAGCTGCTTGGAGACGGCCAGCGTGACCGGATGCAGGCGCGTGCCCGACCCGCCGGCGAGGATGATGCCGCGGGTGGTCTTTGTTCCGTTGATGGGGCTCATGTACGGCCTCCGTAGTTGCGGTCCATCCACTGCCGGTATTCGCCGGAGACGACGTGGGCGACCCAGGCCGGATTCTCCAGGTACCACTGCACGGTCTTGCGCATGCCGGTCTCGAAGCTTTCCTGCGGGGCCCAGCCCAGTTCCCGTTCGATCTTGCCGGCGTCGATCGCATAGCGCTTGTCGTGGCCGGGACGGTCTGCTACCGAAATCTTCTGTTCGTGATAGCCGCGGCAGTCGGCGCGCGGACGCATTTCGTCAAGCAGGGCGCAGAGGGTGTCTACCACTTCGAGGTTGGTTTTCTCGTTGTGGCCGCCGATGTTGTAGGTCTCGCCGACTACGCCGCACTCGAATACCAGGCGCAGGGCGCGGGCGTGGTCATCGACGTAAAGCCAGTCGCGCACGTTGTCGCCTTTGCCGTAGATGGGCAGCGGCTTGTCCGACACCGCGTTGTGGATCATCAGCGGGATCAGCTTTTCCGGGAACTGGCACGGCCCGTAGTTGTTCGAACAGTTGGTCATCACCGTCGGCAAGCCGTAGGTGTGGTGCCAGGCGCGCACCAGGTGGTCGGAGGCGGCCTTGGATGCGGAGTAGGGCGAGTTCGGCTGGTAGGGACTGGTTTCGAGGAAGAGGCCGGAGTCGCCCAAGGAACCGAAAACCTCGTCGGTGGACACATGGTGGAAGCGAAAGCTGCCTTTTGCCCCCGCTTCGAGCCCGGACCAGTAGGCGCGTGCCGCTTCGAGCAGGGTGTAGGTGCCCTTGATGTTGGTCTCGATGAAGTCGCCGGGGCCGTGGATCGAGCGGTCGACATGCGACTCGGCAGCGAGGTGGATCACGCCGGCCGGCCGATGCTCGGTGAACAATGCGTCCAGGGTCGCCCGGTCGCAGATGTCGGTACGGCTGAATACGTGGCGACCGGGATCTGCCAGCCCGGCGAGTGATTCAAGATTGCCGGCGTAGGTCAGCTTGTCGATGTTGACAATTCGCCAGTCGCTTTCGGCGATCAGCAGGCGAATCAGTGCCGAGCCGATGAAGCCGGCGCCGCCGGTAACGAATAGGGTTTTCATGTCGGGTCAGGAATGAAAGGGAAGGTTTGCGCCTGAGGGAGCAATCGCGAGGCGCTATTGTATTCGATGAAAATCGGGCATCGGGACGATGCGTCGGGCCTATGGGTTGCCGTCGGGCTGCCCCGTTTGGCGCTAGGATTCGGCAAGACTTGACATCGAAAATAGTTTAGACCTAAAATAAAACGAAGTTATATAAATCGGCTGAGCAAGGAGACTGCAATGCGTATCGTGTGCCTGGGCGGAGGCCCCGCAGGCTTGTATTTCTCGATCCTGATGAAGAAGGCCAATCCGGCCAGCGACATCACCGTGATCGAACGCAACCAGGCCGACAGCACCTTCGGCTGGGGCATCGTGTTTTCGGACAAGACCATGGATGGCTTCCGCGAAGACGATCCGCAGGTGGTGGCCGAAATCGAACGCAATTTCCATCACTGGGACGATGTCGACGTCTTCTTCAAGGGAAGGCGGATGGTTTCCGGCGGCCACGGTTTTTGCGGCATCGGTCGCCTCAAGCTGCTGCAGATATTCCAGGCGCGGGCCAAAGAACTCGGCGTGCATCTGAAGTTCGAGACCGAATTCAAGGACCCGGACGACTATTCGCGTGAATACGACCTGGTCATCGGCGCCGACGGCGTCAACTCGACCACGCGCGGCAAGTACGCCGACCATTTCAATCCGCGCATCGACGTGCGCAAGTGCCGATTCATCTGGCTCGGCGTCAAGAAGAAACTGAACGCCTTCACCTTCGGCTTCAAGGAGACGCCCTGGGGCTGGTTCAACCTGCACGCCTACCAGTTCAACGAGGAATGGGCGACTTTCATTGTCGAGACGCCGGAGGATGTCTGGCTCAAGGCCGGAATCGACAAGATGGACCCGGACCAGTCGATCGCCTTCTGCGAGGAACTCTTCGCCGACATGCTCGACGGCGCCCGGCTGATTTCCAACGCGCGCCACCTGCGCGGTTCGGCGGTCTGGATCAAGTTCAACCGCGTGCTTTGCGAGCGCTGGTTCAAGGACAACATCGTGCTGCTGGGTGACGCCGCGCATACGGCTCATTTCACCATCGGTTCCGGTACCAAGCTGGCAATGGAAGATGCCCGGGCCCTGGTGCAGGTCTTGAACAGCACCGAAGGCGATGTGCCGAGCCGCCTCGCGCGCTACCAGTCCGAGCGCGAGATCGAGGCGCTCAAGCTGCAAAGCGCGGCGCGCAATCGCATGACCTGGTTCGAGGAGGTCGATCGCTATGTCGATATGGAGCCGGAGCAGTTCGCCTTTGCCGTGCTTACCGGTAGCCAGCGCGTCGGCCATGCCAACCAAAAGTTGCGCGACCAGTCCTACACCGACGATTTCGACCGCTGGTTTGCCGCGAAGTGCGGCGTGCCGACGGCGCCCGGCGCGACACCGGTGCCGCCGATGTTCACGCCCTTCCGCCTGCGTGGCATGAGCCTGGCCAACCGCGTCGTGATCTCGCCGATGTGTACCTACTCGGCCGAGGAAGGCATGCCGACCGATTTCCACCTGGTTCACTACGGCAGCCGCGGCATGGGCGGCGCCGGGCTGATCGTCACCGAGATGACCTGCGTTGCGCCCGATGCGCGCATCACGCCGGGCTGCACCGGCATCTGGAGCGACGCGCAGCAGGCGGGCTGGAAGCGCATCGTCGGCTACATCCACGCCAACGGCAATGTCAAAGTTTCGCTGCAGATCGGACATGCCGGCCGCAAGGGTTCGACGCGCCTGGCATGGGACGCCATCGACCAGCCGCTGCAATCCGGTGGCTGGCCACTCCTGGCGCCGTCGCCGCTGCCCTACATCCCCGGCGTCTCGCAAACCCCGAAGGCGATGGATCGCGCCGACATGGATCGCATCAAGGCCGAGTTTGTCGCCGCCACCCGCCGTGCCGCCAGCGCCGACTTTGACATGGTGGAGTTCCATGCCGCCCACGGCTATTTGATGTCGTCCTTCATTTCGCCGCTGACCAACCACCGCCAGGACGAGTATGGCGGCAGTCTGGAGAACCGCTGCCGTTTTCCGCTGGAAGTTTTCCAGGCCATGCGCGAGGCCTGGCCGCAAGACAAGCCCATGTCGGTGCGCATCTCCGCCCACGACTGGGTGGCAGGCGGCATCACGCCGGATGATTCGGTGGCCGTGGCCGGGTTGTTCAAGGCGGCCGGTGCCGACATCATCCACGTCTCGTCGGGCCAGGTCAGCAAGGAAGAGGCGCCGGTTTACGGCCGGATGTTCCAGGTCCCGTTTTCCGACCAGATCCGCAACGAACTGGATGTGCCGACCATCGCGGTGGGCAACATTTTCGAGGCCGACCACGTCAATACCATCATCGCATCCGGCCGTGCCGACCTTTGCGCGCTGGCCCGGCCGCATCTGGCCGATCCGGCATGGACGCTGCACGCAGCGGCCGAGCAGGGCTACAAGGAAATGCCGTGGCCGAAGCAGTACCAGGGCGGCAAGGTCCAGTTGGAGCGCAATCTCGAGCGCGCGGCGCAACTTGCGCTGAACGCCTGAGCACCGGCTGCGGATAATCGATCAAGGCAGACAGAGGAACGACGCATGAAACATCTTCCAGGCCAGCCCCACCAGCTGCCGGGCAACCGGCAGGAGCTCTCGTCCTATCAGGCGCGCCACTTCAGCTATCGCATGGAGGGCAGCGTGGCACTGGTCAGCCTCAATCGTCCCGAACGCAAGAATCCGCTGACCTTCGATTCCTACGCCGAACTGCGCGACCTGTTCCGTAATCTGGTTTACGCCTCCGACGTCAAGGCGGTGGTGCTGAGCGGCGAGGGCGGCAATTTCTGTTCCGGCGGCGACGTGCACGACATCATCGGCCCGCTGACCGAACTCGACATGCCGGGCCTGCTCGCTTTCACGCGCATGACGGGTGACGTGATCAAGGCCATGCGCGCCTGTCCGCAACCTGTCATCGCCGCCATCGATGGCATCTGCGCCGGTGCCGGCGCTCTGCTCGCGCTGGGTTCCGATATGCGCCTGGGCACGGCACGCTCGAAGACTGCCTTCCTGTTTTCGCGCGTCGGGCTCGCCGGCTGCGACATGGGTGCCTGCGCCATGCTGCCGCGCATGATCGGTCAGGGCCGTGCCGGCGAACTGCTGATGACCGGCCGCGCCATGGGCGGCGAGGAGGGGGAACGCTGGGGCTTCTTCAATCGTCTGTGCGAGCCCGATTCGCTGAATGCCGAGGCGCTCAAGTTGGCGCAGGATCTGGCGGCCGGCCCGACCTTCGCCCACGGCATGACCAAGAAGATGCTGCAGCAGGAATGGAACATGGGTGTCGACGAAGCCATCGAGGCCGAAGCCCAGGCACAGGCAATCTGCATGGCGACGAATGACTTTCATCGCGCCTACCACGCCTTCGTCGCCAAACAGAAACCAGTGTTCGAAGGCGATTGAACGTGGCGGACACCTCCTACCTCGACTGGCCTTTCCTCGAGCCGCATCATCGGGCTCTGGCGCTCGAACTGGAGCGCTGGGCATGCGAGAACATCCATGACGTACCGCATGCACGAGGCCAGGAAACCGACGACGCCTGTGTCGCCCTGGTACGCAAGCTGGGCGCCGCGAACTGGGTTCGCTACGCTGTCGGTGGCAAGGACTGGGGAGGCAGTGCCGAGACCATCGACACGCGCGCGATCTGCCTGATCCGCGAGACACTGGCGCGCCATTCCGGACTGGCCGACTTCGCTTTTGCCATGCAGGGCCTGGGCAGCGGTGCCATTACTTTGCACGGCACCGACGCACAGAAGCGCAACTACCTGCCGCGCGTTGCCGCCGGTTCGGCGATTGCCGCCTTCGCCCTGTCCGAACCGGATGCCGGATCGGATGTCGGGGCGATGTGCTGTGCCGCGCACCCGGACGGCGACAGCTATGTCCTCAACGGCGAAAAAACCTGGATATCCAACGGCGGCATCGCCGATTTCTACGTGGTCTTCGCCCGCACCGGCGAAGCGCCCGGCGCGCGAGGCATCAGCGCCTTTATCGTCGATGCGGGTACGCCGGGGCTGGAGATCGCCGAACGCATCGAAGTCATCGCGCCGCATCCGCTGGCGCGCCTGCGTTTCAATCACTGCAGGATTCCTGCCAGTCAGCGCCTGGGCGAAGCGGGGCAGGGTTTCAAGGTGGCGATGCGCACGCTGGACATCTTCCGCACCTCGGTCGCCGCCGCCGCGCTGGGCTTCGCCCGGCGTGCGCTCGACGAGGCCGTGCAGCGGGCTACTATGCGCAAGATGTTCGGCCATACCCTGGCCGATTTCCAGCTGACCCAGGCGAAACTGGCCGACATGGCCGCCGCCATCGATGCTTCCGCCCTGCTGGTGTATCGCGCGGCGTGGCTGCGCGATCAGGGGCGGACGGTGACAAAAGAGGCTGCGATGGCCAAGATGGTGGCCACCGAATCGGCGCAGCAGGTAATCGATTCCGCCGTGCAGATCTTCGGCGGGCTGGGCGTCGTCAGCGAGGTGCCGGTCGAGCGCCTCTATCGCGACATCCGTGCGCTGCGGATTTACGAAGGCGCCACTGAAGTGCAGAAACTGATCATCGCCCGCGAACTGCTCAAAGAAGCCTCTGCGAACGTCGCGCCATGAACCATGCCAAGGAGAACCGGTTGAAGATCGGCGATGATGAAGTGATACCCGAGTCGGGTATCCAGATACTGCAACCGGCCGGATGGGCTGCGCCCAAAGGTTATTCGAATGGCATTGCGGCGCGCGGACGGACCGTGGTGGTCGGCGGACAGATCGGCTGGGACAGCCAATGCCGCTTCCATACGAGCGATTTTGCTGAGCAGGCCAAACAGGCGCTGCAGAACATCGTCGCCGTCCTGGCAGAGGCGGGCGGACGGCCCGAGCACATCATCCGCATGACCTGGTACGTGCTCGACAAGCGCGAATACCTTGCGGCCTATCCCCAGCTTGGCAAGGCCTATCGCGAGGTCATCGGCCGCAATTTTCCGGCAATGACGGCGGTGCAGGTGGCCGGGCTGATCGAAGATGCGGCCCGTGTCGAGATCGAAGCGACGGCGATCATTCCCGACTGAACGGGGAGGCTGGCGCGACAGCGGGTGGGTCGCACTGCGCTGGTAAGATGTGGAGCATGAAAACCTGTCAGTCCGAATTCCTGCAGATACGCGGCCGGCGCACGCATGTTCGCATCTGGGGCGGCGAAACGGCACCGCTGCTGGTGCTGCTGCACGGATGGTGCGACGTGTCCGCCTCCTGGCAGTTCGTGGTCGATGCAATGGATGGGGATTGGCGCATCGTGGCGCCCGATTGGCGCGGCTTCGGCCTGTCGGAATGGAACAACGATGTCTACTGGTTCCCCGACTACATTGCCGACCTGGACGCATTGCTCCTGCATTATTCTCCGCAGGAGCCGGTGCGCCTGGTCGGGCACAGTCTGGGCGGCAATGCCAGCACCCTGTACGCCGGCATCCGGCCCGACCGCATCCGGAAACTGGTCAACCTCGAGGGTTTGGGGCTGCGCCTTTACGCGCCGGACGAGGCAGCGGAGCGCTATGCCAACTGGCTGGATCAGCTGCGCGACACGCCGACCTTCCGTTCCTATCCAGACCGGACCGCGTTTGCGGCGAGGCTGCAGAAGGAGAACCCGCGCCTGTCTGCAGAGAAGGCGGCTTACCTCGCCGGATTCATGGGCGAGGACGACGGGGCGGGAGGCATCCATCAGGCCGCCGACCCCTATCATCGCTGGGTCAATCCAACCATTTATCGCGTCGAAGAGGCGAAGTCGATCTGGCGGCGGGTGACCGCCCCGGTGCTTTGGGTGACGGCCGCCGATTCCTTCATTTTCAAGCAGTTGTTTGCACTTGATTCCGAAGACTATCGCAGCCGACTGGCCTGCTTCCGGGATGTGCGGGAGGTCACGGTGCAGGACTGCGGGCATAATCTGCATCATGACCAGCCGCAGCAGGTGGCTCAATTGATCGAGGAATTTTTTACCGCATGAAACCACTCAATGCTGATTTGCACTGCCATTCGACGGTCTCTGACGGCCTGCTGAGCCCGGCTGAGGTCGTCCGCCGCGCGCAAGAGAACGGCGTGGAACTGCTCGCCCTGACCGATCACGACGAACTTGGCGGACTGGCCGAAGCGCGGGCGATGGCAGATGAGATCGGTTTGCCGTTTGTGGATGGTGTTGAGGTATCCATTTCCTGGGGTGATGATCAAACCGTGCATATCCTCGGGCTCGGCGTCGATCCTGCAAATGCCGAACTGCAGGAGGGTTTGTACCGGGTCAGGAGCGGCCGCGATGCGCGTGCCGGGCGCATGGCGGCCGAACTGGACAAGGCGGGGATCCATGGCGCCTATGAAGGTGCGCTGCGCCATGCCGGCAATCCGGCACTGGTCAGCCGCTCGCATTTCGCCCGCTACATTGTCGAGCAGGGCCACGTGAAGGACGTCAAATCGGTGTTCGACCACTGGCTGGCCAAAGGCAAGCCGGGCTACGTCGAGCACTCCTGGGCCACTTTGGAAGATGCGCTGCGCTGGATAGTCGGCGCTGGCGGTACGGCGGTCATCGCTCATCCGGGCCGCTACCGGCTGTCGAAAGCCGAACTGCGGGAGATGTTCGCTGCCTTCAAGGACCTTGGCGGGCGCGGCATAGAAGTACTGTCGGGTGCGCACAAAGATGACGAGGTGCGCGAGTTCTCACGTGTCGCGAATGAATTCGGCTTTCTTGCTTCGCGCGGTTCGGATTTCCACGGTCCGGGCGAAAGCTGGATCGATCTGGGCAAAATGCCCGATTTGCCCCCAAACCTGACTCCGGTCTGGTCGCAGCTCTGATCGCCCCAAACTGAAGACATTCCTGCCGGTAGGGCAAAGGGCCGGTAAAATTCCGCTCTTCGTCTTCAGTCCCTCGCCCTTGCATGGCCCAGTTATTTCAAATCCACCCCGAACATCCGCAGCCGCGCCTGATCAAGCAGGCCGCCGAGATCGCGCGAAGCGGCGGCCTCATCGCCTTGCCCACCGATGCCGCCTATTCGCTGGCGGGCGTGGCGGGCTACGCCCCGTTGCTGGATCGCATCCGCAGCATTCGCGGCGTCGATGAACGGCATCATTTCACCCTGATGTGTCGCGACCTGTCCGAGATTGCCACTTACGCCCGGGTGGACAACAGCCAGTACCGCCTGCTGAAGGCCGTCACGCCGGGCAGCTATACATTCATCCTCGAAGGTACCAGGGAACTGCCGCGCCGCCTGCTGCATCCGAAGCGCAAGACCATCGGGCTGCGGGTACCCGACCACCCGTTGGCGCTGGCACTGCTGGAAGAACTGGATGAGCCGCTGCTTACCTCTACCCTGATCCTGCCAGGCTTCGAGGCGCCGCTGGCTGATGCCGACGAAATCCGCCAACACCTTGAAAAGCTGCTCGACCTGGTGATCGATGCCGGCCAGTGCGGCACGGCGATGACGACCGTGATCAACCTCACCGGCACACAGCCGGAACTGGTGCGCGCCGGTCAGGGACCCCTTGAGCCTTTCGGGCTGGAATGACCCGGTCTGTTAAAATCAGCGGTTCCCATGAATTTCATCCAGACGCTGGCGATATCCGCCCTGCCGATCATCTTTGCCATCACCCTGCACGAGGCGGCGCACGGCTACGCGGCAAGGCATTTCGGCGACCCGACGGCGTGGCAGATGGGGCGTATCAGCCTGAATCCGCTGCGCCACGTGGACTTGGTGGGAACCCTGCTGGTCCCGGCGCTGATCCTGCTGGTTTCTGCCGGGGGTCTGTTGTTCGGCTGGGCCAAGCCGGTGCCGGTGAATTTCTCCAACCTGCGTCGCCCCAAGCAGGACATGCTTTGGGTCGCAGCGGCAGGCCCGGGGGCGAATTTGGTCATGGCGCTGTTCTGGGCGCTGGTATTGAAGTTGGCGATCGGTAGCCCTGAAATGATGTATTCCGAAGCCTTGAAAGAGATGGCGCGGGTCGGCATCAGCATCAACGGCGTCCTGATGGTGCTGAATCTGTTGCCTTTGCCACCGCTCGACGGCGGGCGCATTGCGGTGAGCCTGCTGCCGCAGAGAGCAGCATGGAAGTTTTCGCAACTGGAACGCTGGGGCTTCCCCATTTTGTTGGCATTGTTGTTTTTGGGCTGGCTGGATGCCATTCTGCGGCCCTTGTTGCGGGTGTTTAACACCCTGATTCGAACCCTTTTCGGTTTTTGACATGTACGCAGAAAAAGTTCTATCCGGCATGCGCCCCACCGGGCGCCTCCACCTCGGCCACTACCATGGCGTACTCGCCAACTGGGTCAAGCTCCAGCACGAGTATCCCTGCCTCTTCTTTGTCGCCGACTGGCATGCGCTGACGACGGCCTATGACGAGCCGGGCACGATTACCGACAACACCTACGAAATGGTCATTGACTGGCTGGCGGCCGGCGTCGATCCCTCGCAGGCGACCATTTTCATCCAGTCCAAGGTGCCCGAGCATGCCGAACTGCACCTGTTGCTGTCGATGATGACCCCGCTGGGCTGGCTGGAACGTGTGCCGACCTACAAGGATCAGCAGGAAAAGCTCTCGCACAAGGACCTGACGACCTATGGCTTTCTCGGCTATCCGCTGCTGCAGGCGGCCGACATCCT
>CAIZHL010000185.1 GCA_903932755.1 uncultured beta proteobacterium | reverse complement strand
GGTTTCGGCAGCCTGTGCGTGATGAACGAGGGCCGCTGCTGGCTGTCGTCCTGGGCCACCGGCGAATCGCCCAACACGGTCGGCGCCTGTTCGCCGGCCAAGTACGTGCAGTGGGAGAAGAAGCCGACCGAGATGGACGTGCGGCTCAACGGCATCCTCATCGACCGCTACGGCAACGACGAGAACGCCGGCTACCCGACCATCTGCAAGGGCCGCTTCGAGGTCGCCGGCGAGACCTATTACGCGATGGAGGAACCGGCCAGCCTCAACGTGCTGGAAATGCTGCCGGAGATCATCCGCATCGGCGTCTCCGCGATCAAGGTCGAAGGCCGCCAGCGCAGCCCGACCTACGTCGCCCAGGTCACGCGCAACCTGCGCCAGGCGCTCGATGCGGCGATTGCCGCGCCGGACAACTACAAGGTGAAGCCGGCTTGGGCCGCGGAACTCAGCAAGGTCGCCGAGGGTTCGCAGATCACGCTCGGTGCCTACAACAGGCCATGGCGTTGAAGGCGTTAGAACGTCATTCCCGCGCACGCGGGAATCCAGGATTGCGCGACTGGATTCCGGGTCAAGCCCGGAATGACGGCTTGAGATTTTCGTTTCCGGGTCGTGCGCCGTGCAAATAACCCTTGGCCCACTGCTGTTCTTCTGGCCCAAGGCCGAGGTCATGGAGTTCTACGCCCAGGCGGCGCAGCATCCGGCGATCGATCGCATCTACCTCGGCGAGGCCGTCTGCTCGCGTCGCCAGCAGCTGCGCACTGCCGACTGGATCGGACTGGCAAAGGACTTGCGCGAAGCCGGCAAGGAAGTCGTGCTCACGGCGCAGGCCCTGCTCGAATCGGAAAGCGACCTCAAGGCCCTGCGCCGCCTCATGGCCGATGCCGGCGGCATCATCGAGGCCAACGACCTCGGCGCGGTGAAGCTGGCCGGCGACGAAGACCTGGGCTTCGTCGCCGGGCCGCACCTCAACATCTACAACGAACAGACCCTGGCTTTTTTTGCCGCGCAAGGCGCCAAGAGCTGGTTGCCGCCGCTGGAACTCGACGGCAAGGCCATCGAGACCCTGCACGCGTCGCGCCCGGCCGGCATGGAAACCGAGGTGTTCGCCTTCGGCAAGCTGCCGCTGGCCTTTTCGGCGCGCTGCTTCACTGCACGACACTACGGCCTGAACAAGGACGACTGCCAGTTCAAGTGCCTCGACCATCCCGACGGCATGCTGGTGAACACCCGCGAGGCGCGCGCCTTTCTGACGCTGAACGGGATCCAGACCATGTCGGCGCAGACCCACAGCCTGCTGATGCAGATGCCGCAGCTGCTGGCGCTGGGCATCGACGCCGTGCGCGTCAGCCCGCAGGCGACGCACACCTTCGACATCCTCGATGCCTTCGATCGGGCGCGCAGGGGTGAGCCGGTGGAGGACAATGCGGCCTGGGCTCCGGCGGGACTGGTGAACGGCTTCTGGTTCGGTCGCGCCGGCACCGCCAGCGTCGGCGCCTGAAAACCCGGCCAACGCCGGTATCATTGGCACCTTGCTCGGCGCGCCGCAACCAAAGGACACCCATGATCGACAGTTCGCGCATTCCCAAGATTCCGGCCTTCGCCCTGCCTGCACTGATCGGGCGCCTGGGCATGCGCCTGCCGCAGTGGCCGCATTCGCTCAACCTGGCGCTGGCGCTCAACGCGGCGAAGAAGCTCGGCGTGCTGCCCGAGGAAACGCTGTCCCAGATCGAGGAGCGGCGCTTTCGCGTGACGGTGACGGACACCGGCATGGTGGCTGACTTCACCTACGCCCGAGGTGCCTTTCGCCCGCTGTTCGGCGATGCCGGCAAGCCCGACCTGCACTTCACCGCGCCGCTCTCGGCCTACCTGCAGATGGTCAGCCGGCAGGAAGACCCCGATACCCTGTTCTTCAACCGCACCCTCTCGATCGAAGGCGATACCGAGCTCGGCCTGCGTGTCAAGAACATGCTCGACGCCATGGAGTGGCCGCAACTCTCCTGGCAGGGATTGCGCCCCTCCTTCCTCGCCAAGGGGTGACAGCGGCGCCGCTTGCGGTAGCATTCGGTTTTTTCGCGGGAGTCGGCAATGAAGAAATGGCAATGCATCGTCTGCGGCTGGGTCTATGACGAGGCTCTCGGCGACGAGGAACACGGCATCGCGCCGGGCACGCGCTGGGCCGACGTTCCGGACGGATTCGTCTGTCCCGAGTGCGGCGTTGCCAAGCATGACTTTGTGATGATGGAAGTCTGAATCGCCGCAAAGTTCAGCCCGTCCCCGGATCATGGTCCGGGGAGACCTTGTTTCCCCGGCGTGACGAACCACAAAGGGCTGCCCACCGAGCGGACGCTTGACGCAAGCCCCGGATCCGGAAAGTCGGCGCTGGCGCTACGGCGAAAGTAATTCCGGCAGCGCCCGCGGCCTGTGTTACAGTGCGCCCCGCTTCAACTCCTCAGCGACCGCGCCCCAGTCTGCCGGTCGTGCCTTAACGGCGACATGACGTTTTCGTCCTGGTCCCCCCGAAGGTTAGACCCCATAGAAGTTTCCGCCCAGATTGGCCTGCACGTGTGCGGGGGTCGGCTTCAGAGGTAATCAACATGCAGTTCACCGATCTCGGCCTGTCGGCCGAGCTCCTGCGCGCCATTGGCGAGCAGGGCTACACCACGCCCACCCCTGTGCAGCAGCAGGCCATTCCCCACATCCTCGCCGGCCGCGACCTCGAAGCCCTGGCCCAGACCGGCACCGGCAAGACTGCGGCCTTCGTGCTGCCCATCCTGCAGCGTCTGACGAATCCGGTCGCCGGCCAAACCGGCAGCCCCTTGCAGAAGATCACCCACACCGCGCCGCGCGTGCTGGTGCTGGTGCCGACGCGTGAGCTTGCCGCCCAGGTGCTGGAAAGCGTTCGCGTCTATGGCGCCCACACCGGCCTGCGCAGCCTCGCCGTGTTCGGCGGGGTCGGCATCAATCCGCAGATCCAGACCATGCGCCGCGGCATCGACATCCTCGTCGCCACCCCCGGGCGCCTGCTCGATCACCTCGGCCAGCGCACCGTCGACCTGTCGAAAGTGCAGACCCTGGTGCTGGACGAAGCCGACCGCATGTTCGACATGGGCTTCATCCGCGACATCCGCCGCATCATCGAGAAGCTGCCGAAAGTCCGCCAGAACCTGATGTTCTCCGCCACCTTCGCTGCCGAAGTGCGCGAACTGGCCCACGCCGTGCTCAGGGATCCGGCCATGGTCGAAGTCGCGCGCCGCAATGCGCCGGCCGAACTGGTGACGCATACCGTGATCAAGGTCGATCAGGACCAGAAACGCGACCTGCTGCTGCATCTGTTCGCCGCCCACGGCTGGCATCAGGTGCTGGTGTTCTGCCGTACCAAGCATGGTTCCGACGCACTGGCGCGCAAGCTGGAGCAGGCAGGCATACGCACCGCGGCGCTGCACGGCAACAAGTCGCAGAACGCCCGCACCCGGGCGCTTGCCGACTTCAAGTCCGGCAAGCTCGCGGCCCTGGTCGCCACCGACATTGCCGCGCGCGGACTAGACATCGATTCCCTGCCGCGCGTGGTGAATTTCGAGTTGCCGAATGTGCCCGAGGACTACATCCACCGCATCGGCCGCACCGGACGTGCCGGCGCCAGCGGCGAAGCCCTGAGCCTGGTCAGCGGCGAAGCGGTTGCTTGCCGCGAGTCATGGTTGCAACAATCTGAGCGAGCACACCAAGAGTTGGAATCGCAACAATAAATATTTGCGGTGTTGTGAAGGCCCAGCCAATCCAAGCGTTTACACCTTCGGTTGCACCAAATGTTGCCCGTTCATAAGCGTGGTCAACGGCAACATAAATCATTGCGCCTGCCATGACTGGCAAAGTCAGCAACATTGAAATACTTGCGACTAAAGCTGACCAAGAAAAAATCGGAGTTTGCATCAAGGTCATGCCTGCTTGGCGAGATGCCAGAACTGTGGTGGCGACCGAGGCGCTGATCAAGAGTAATCCTGCAATAACTAAACCGAGACCTACAAGAAACAGATCGACCATCTCGGCATTGCCGCCGCCTGGGCCACCATTATTTAGATACGACGAGCCGACCAAAATCACGCCGAATAGCCAAAGATAAAAACCGAGCATTGCCGAGCGAGCAAAAGCAAGTGCTCGAGCACCAACTTGCATCGGGACAACAGCAACCGCCAGACCCAACATCATCGGTGCGGCAACCGAAAAAATCAGATCAAAACGAAGTGCCGAAAACAATTGAACGATGATGTCGGCATCGACGATCGAACTTGACGGGCTGATTCTTTCAATGCCCAAGATTGCCCCTTCGATTGCCGTGGCAATAGCGAAAATTGCGGAAACTGAAATGAGTAGTCGTCCGATGCGCTTGTGGTCGCTGGCTGTTAAATACGCCGCAATTGTGCCGAGGAGTGTTGATCTGGTGGCTATCGACCCCGATGAACTCGTCGCCGAATGGCTTGAATCAATTGCCGTCATAACTCAGATAACGCTAACAGTTTCAGCGTTTAATAAGGAAACTTCTCTATTGCACTAAGTCGCTGAAACTAAGACATCCACCATCAAAGCGCCGAACAACAAAGTTACGTAAGTGATCGAGAACGAAAACACACGCATCGACCAAGCATCTGTCGGACGGCGACTGAGCATCGCTGTGCCGACAACAAAACCAAAGCCAACCAACGCCGCTGTCACGCCGTAAATCAGACCGAGACCTGAAACCGGAATCATCACAAACGACACGAGTGTCAGGATGACCGTATATATGACCATCGTGCGAATGGTCTTTTCGATCGATACAACCGAGGGCAACATAGGCACATTTGCTGCGCGATATTCGTCTGAGTGACGAATTGCCAGAGCCCAAAAGTGTGGTGGTGTCCACAAGAAAATAATGATGAACAGCCAAATCGCCGGCCAACCAACCGAGTTTGTGACTGCTGCCCAACCGACAAGTGTCGGCACCGCACCCGCCGCGCCACCGATAACAATGTTTTGTTTGCTAGTGCGCTTTAACCACAACGAGTAGACAAAAACATAAAAAGCAGTTGCGCTCAACGCCAAAACTGCAGAGAGCAAATTTGCGCCAGACCACAACACGACGAAAGCAACTGCTTCTAACACGATTGCAAAGACAAGTGCGTTGCGCGGCTTAATCAGCCCGGTGACAAGCGGACGAGTTTGTGTGCGCTTCATCAACTTGTCGATGTCACGATCGATATACATATTGATTGCATTCGCACCGCCCGCGGCCAATGAACCACCCAACAACGTGATTGCAATTAGTGACCACGCCGGCCACTCGCCTGCTGCCAAAACCATTGTTGGCACAGTCGTGATCAACAACAATTCGATGATTCTTGGCTTTGTCAGTGCGATGTAACCGCCGAGAACCGACTTTGGTGAACGGTTCGACTCGTGATTGAACAAACGCGATGGAACTACGGGTCGAACGTTGATCGGCACGCGCCAATCGTACGATGAAATTGTCAATTTCGTACGCCACACTATAGATATGAATGAATTCACCTTCGCCAGTTCGCAGCCTGGCCAGGTGCAAGAAATTGATCAGCAAGACGAAACAAAGTCTGATCGTCCGTGGATTGTGATCGTATGGAACGACCCGATCAACTTGATGTCGTATGTGACATTCGTATTTCAAAAACTCTTTGGTTACAGCCTCGAGAAAGCCACCGAATTGATGCTCGATGTCCACCACAAAGGAAGGGCCGTTGTTTCGAGTGGTTCGCGTGAGCGCGCTGAATTTGACGTGTACAGGCTGCACGAACATGGGTTGTGGGCGACAATGGAACACGAGACGTTGTGAAAAAGAATGGTCCGATATTTCGGCTCAAAAACGGAAACTACAGAATTGAGCTGGCCGATGATCATCGGCAGTTGTTGACCCAACTTGTCGAACAGTTGCGCGATTCGCTGACGACAACCACCGATGATGCGAATTTGCGTCGACTGTTTCCGACGGCTTACAACAACGACGCAAAAAAAGATGCTGAATACCAAAGACTGATGCGTGACGAACTACTTGAGTCGCGGCTCGCGGCGATCGATGTAACGATAAAAGTGATCGCCCAAGACGATGAAATCAATGCCGAAGAAATCGACGCATTTGCAAGAAGCATCAACAGTTTGCGATTGGTGCTGGGCACGACTTTGGATATCGCCGAATCT
>CAIZHL010000184.1 GCA_903932755.1 uncultured beta proteobacterium | reverse complement strand
GTCTCCACCATATTGGAACCAAGTTACCAAGGAGTTACCACCCAAGACACCGTTGGAAGAAGCGGCGTTGAGATAGTCCGCAAACGCAGCGGTTGAGGCGAGGCTGATCTTGAATGCGATGGGCGACAAGTTCCGCGCCATCCTCGACGTCACCATCGTCTATCCGGACGGCGCTCCGAAGTTCCCGGATTTCCTTTGCGGCCGGCTGCGCCGCGTCATCGTCCGCGTGCAGAGCCTGCCGGTGCCCGAGCACCTGATCGACAGCGACTACGGCGCCGACGCGGCGACGCGCGAAGCCTTCGCCAAATGGGTGCAGCAGTTGTGGCAGGACAAGGACGCGCAGATCGAGCGGCTGCTGGCGCAGGCCCGGCGCTGAGGGTTTCCCTGCGGCGGCCTATTCGGCTGCGTCGGCCGGCACTTCAGTGCGGAAGCGGTTGCGCTTGCTGCGCTTGGCGGGAGCCGTTTGACTGTTGCTGACCTGGTCCGGCGTCACGCGCTGGCCGGCGAAGAAGTGGATCGCATCATCGATCTGCTGGCGCGAGGCCAGCTCCAGCATGCCCTGCTTGATCAGCTCGATGCGGCGCCGCTTGTCCAGGATCAGTTGCATTTCCTTCTGCATGTAGGGCAGCGACTGCCCGGCCAGCAGCGGGTACTCGGCATAGGTCGTCGCGCGCCCTTCGTCGAGGTGGCAGATCTGGCAGACGCGGACGTAGACCTCCTTGCCGCGCGCCGCCTGCGCGGGATCCGCCGCCTGAATGCTGCGCACATAGGGCTGTGCGGCGAAATGATTGGCCATCTGGCGCATTTCCTCATCCGAAAGTTCGCGCGCGATGCCGCGCATCTGGGCCGAGGGGCGGTTGCCTTCCTTGAAATTCTTCAGGGCTTCGTAAAGGTAGTCCTCGTTCTGTCCGGCCAGCGCGGGGATTTCCTCCGAGCCGGTGATGCCCGCAGCGCCGTGGCAGGAGACGCAGACCGCCACCAGGCCCTCCCGGCGCGCCGGGTCCTGGCCATGGCTGCCGGCGCTGGCGGCGATCAGCAGGACGGCGGCGAGGCGGTGCATCCGGCCTGATCAGGGCTTCTTGTAGGTTTCCAGGGCGATGCCTTCGCGCGCCATGGCGGCGGCGACGGCCGGCGCTGCGGCGAGCTTTTCGGCAAACGCCTTGTAGGCCGGCAGGGTATCCGGATCGATGCCGGCCAGCCCGCCCCAGCGCAGGAAGGTAAGCGCGTAGGCATCGACGAAGGACAGGCGCTCGCCGAGCAGGAAGGGAGCGGCATGGGCGGTCATGGCCTGGATGCGTTCGAGGTGTTCGCGGAAGGCGGCGAGAGCCTTGCTCTTCAACTCGGCCTGGGCCGCGTCGCTGTCCACGAAATTTCCTGGGCGGAAGATGCGGGTGAAGGTCGGGTGCACCGTGTTGTTCATCCAGGCGAAATGCGCCATGGCCTGGGCGCGTTGCCAGGGCTCGGCGGGCAACAGCCCGGCCTGCGGAAAGCGCCGGTCGAGGTAGTCGCAGATCGCCACGATCTGGTTCAGCGGTTTGCCATCCACCACCAGCAGCGGCACCTGGCCGAGGGGATTCAGGGCCATGTAATCGGGCGTGCGCTGCTCGCCCTTGTGCAGTTTTACCGACTGCGCTTCGAAGTCTTCGCCGGTGGCCGCCTTGATCGCTTCCAGTCCGACATGGGGTACGAAGGAACAGGCACCGGGGCCGTAGTAAAGCTTCATCATGAAATGTCTCCTGGGTAGTTGCGACAGTATGCGCGTCGGGTGTCGTGCGGCAGCCGGAGGCGGCTCGGACCCGGAATGGTAGCGCATGTATGGCGGCGCCGCCGCCGCTTGTGCCACCATGCTGCCGCCACCGCTGGATTTGCCCGCCGTGGCATTTTTGCGCCAAACTGCCGGCATGGAATCCCAACTCACCAATATCAGTCACGTCATCCAGCTGGCGGTGGCGCCCGTCTTCCTGCTGACCGCGATCGCCACGCTGATCAATGCGCTGAACTCGCGGCTGGGCCGCATCGTCGACCGCCGCCGCGTGGTGCAGGAACGCCTGCCGGCGCAGGCGCCCGATGCCGCCGCAACCGGGCAGGTCGAAATCCGCATGCTGGTGCGGCGCAGCCGGCTTGTGTACCACGCGATATTTTGCGCCGTGCTGTCGGCCCTGCTGGTTTGCCTGGTGGTGGCCGGCGCCTTCCTCGGCGCCCTGCTCGGGGTGGACATCGCGCGCAGCGTCGCGGCCCTGTTCATCGCCGCGATGCTGGCGATGATCGCGGCGCTCGGCCTGTTCCTGCGCGAGGTTTTCCTGGCCGTGCGTTCCGCCACGCACAACCAGCTCTGAGGCGGGTGCCGGCGCGGCACCGGCCGCGCGTATTGTTCGGAGCATAGACAACAATGATCGACCTCTACTACTGGACCACCCCCAACGGCCACAAGATCACCCTCTTCCTCGAAGAGACCGGGCTGCCGCATCGCATCGTGCCGATCAACATCGGCAAGGGCGACCAGTTCGCCGCCGACTTTCTGGAGATTGCGCCGAACAACCGCATCCCGGCCATCGTCGACCACGCCCCGGCCGACGGCGGCGCGCCGGTTTCGCTGTTCGAATCCGGCGCCATCCTGCTCTACCTCGCCGACAAGAGCGGCCGTTTCATCGCCAAAGACCTGCGCGGGCGCACCGAAACCCTGCAGTGGCTGTTCTGGCAGATGGGCGGGCTGGGCCCGATGGCCGGGCAGAACCACCATTTCACGCAGTACGCGCCCGAGCCGGTTCCCTACGCCATCGAGCGCTACACCAAGGAAACCGCGCGCCTCTATGCGGTGCTGAACAAGCGCCTGGCCGACCGCGAGTTCGTCGCCGGCGACTATTCGATCGCCGACATGGCGATCTATCCGTGGATCGTGCCGCACAAAAAGCAGGGCCAGAACCTCGACGACTTCCCGCAACTGAAGCGCTGGTTCGAAGCGATCCGCGAACGGCCGGCGACAAAGCGCGCCTATGCCCTGGTCGAAAAAATCAATCCCGCGCCGGTGGTCGACGATGCGGCAAAGAAAGTACTCTTCGGCCAGGACGCGGGCACGGTGCGCCCGGGCTGACAAGACATTCGATCAAGGAGAAGGGCAGATGAAGTGGTTGCGATTCCGCGCCGGCGGCAGGGAGCGCTTCGGCGTGCTGACCGGCGACAAGGTGCAGGCGCATGAAGGCGAAATGTTCGGCGAGAAGCGTGCGAGCGGCGAGGAATTCGCCGTCGACGCCATCGAGTGGCTGACGCCGAGCCAGCCGAGCAAGATGATCGGCCTGTGGAACAACTTCCACGCCGCCGCGGAAAAGAACGGCAATGCGATCCCGCCGGAGCCCCTGTATTTCATCAAGGGCGCCAACAGCTACTGCGCCCACCGCCAGCCGGTCATCGCGCCGCGCAGCCACGACGGCCGCGTGGTCTACGAAGGCGAACTGGCAGTGGTGATCGGCAAAACCGCCAGCGGCGTCAGCGTCGCCGATGCGCCCGCCCACATCTTCGGCTATTCCTGCGCCAACGACGTCACCGCGCCGGAACTGCTCAAGCGCGACGAAAGCTTCGCGCAATGGACGCGGGCCAAGAGCTTCGATACCTTCGGCGTCTTCGGCCCGGTGATCGAGACCGATTTCGACCCGGCCGGCGGCGAGCTGGTGACCCTGCTCAACGGCCGCGAACGCCAGCGCTATGCGTTCTCCGACATGATCTTCAGCCCGGCTCAACTGGTCTCGCTGATCTCGCAGGACATGAC
>CAIZHL010000183.1 GCA_903932755.1 uncultured beta proteobacterium | reverse complement strand
TCGCGCACGTGCGCGGCGGTGGTCGGACTGATGCGTCCGAAACGGTTGGCCGAGGGCGCGGCTACCCCGCCATCGAACTCGCGCAGCAGTTGCAGGGCCAGCGGATGGTTCGGCACGCGCAGTCCGACCGTATCCTGGCCGCCCGTGATCGCATCGGAGACCGACGGCTGGCGCCTCAGGATCAAGGTCAACGGACCGGGCCAGAATGCGGCCGCCAGCCTGTGCGCCGCTTCGGGAATGTCCGCCGCCCAGCGCTCGAGATGACTGGCATCGGGCAAGTGGACGATCAGCGGATGGTCGGCGGGACGTCCCTTGGCGGCGAAGATTTTTGCGATGGCCCGCGGATTCGCCGCGTCGGCGCCCAGGCCATAGACCGTTTCGGTTGGTAAGGCGACCAACTCGCCCGCGCGCAGCAAAGCCGCCGCGCGGGAGATCTCACTCATCGCGGATGCCGATCAGTTGCCGTGCCGCCAGCGCCGACTTTTGCACCTCCGCCGCATCGCTGCCGATCACCGTGAAGTGGCCCATCTTGCGTCCCGGTCGGGCGTGGTGTTTGCCGTAGAGGTGCAGCTTGAGGTTGGGCACGGCGAGCAATTGCGCCCAGTCGGGCTCGTGGGCATGGTGCAGGTCGCGCAGGTACCAGAGGTCGCCCAGCAGGTTTACCATGACGGATGCCGAATGCGCGCGCGCCTCGCCCAGCGGCAGGCCGGTCAGTGCCCGCACCTGCTGCTCGAACTGGTTGGTGACGCAGGCGTCGATGCTGAAATGTCCGGAGTTGTGCGGGCGCGGCGCCATCTCATTCACCAGCAGCCTTCCGCGCACGACGAAAAACTCGACGGCGAGCGTCCCAACATAGCCCATTTTCTGCGCGATGCCCTCGGCGATTTCCTGGGCGTCGCCGGCCATGCAGCCACCGGTGCGCGCCGGCACGATGGAGACGTCGAGAATGCCGTGGCGATGGCTGTTCTCGGCGACCGGAAAGCACTTCACGCTGCCCGCCTCGTCGCGCGACAGCACCACCGACACCTCGTAGTCCAGCGCCAGCATCTGCTCCAGCACGCAAGGCTCGTTCTTCAGCTGGCGAAACGCCAGCAGCGCCTCGTCGCGGCCGGCAACGCGGATCTGCCCCTTGCCGTCGTAGCCGAAGCGCGCCACCTTGAGGATGCCGGGGAACAGTCCCGCATTGGCCAGTGCGACATCTTCTTCGCTGCGAATGTCGGCGTAGGGTGCGTGGGGAAATCCGTGCCGGCGCAGGAAGCCCTTCTCCGCGCTGCGATTCTGGCTGGTGGCGACGGCATCGGCAGACGGCCGCACCGGCAGGAATTTCGACAGGTAGGCGAGGCTGCCGGCCGGCACGTTTTCGAATTCGGTGGTCACCGCGGCACAGGATTCGGCCATCTGGTTCAGCGCGTCCGGATCGTCGTAGGCCGCCACCAGATGCCGGTCGGCAATGCGCCCGGCGGGACTCTGCGCGTCGGGGTCGAGCACCACCACGCGATAGCCCAGTTCGTGGGCGGCGATGACGAAGAAGCGGCCCAACTGGCCGCCACCGAGCATGCCGAGCGTGGCGGGGGGAAGAATCATTGCCTCAACGCTTTATGGCGCGGAAACCGATATCTCGGCGGCACTGCATGCCGTCGAAACTGACCTGGTCGAGCACCTCGTAGGCGCGCTTCTGTGCCGCCCTGACGTTGTCGCCGAGCGCAGTGACGCAAAGCACGCGCCCGCCGGCCGTCACCACCTCGCCCTTGCCCGCCAAAGTTCCGGCATGGAACACGTGGCTGTCTTCGGTACGCGCGGGCAGGCCGTGGATCACGTCACCCTTGCGCGGCGTGTCCGGATAATTGGCGGCGGCCATGACCACGCCGAGTGCGACGCGGCGGTCCCAGTCGACCTCGACCTCGTCAAGGCGTCCGTCGATCGCGGCGTCCACGATTTCGACGAAGTCGCTCTTCAGCCGCATCATGATCGGCTGCGTTTCGGGGTCGCCCATGCGGCAGTTGAATTCGAGCACGCGCAGGCTGCCGTCGGGCTTGATCATCAGGCCGGCATAAAGGAATCCTGTGTAGACGATGCCGTCGGCGGCCATGCCGTTGATGGTCGGCATGATCACTTCGCGCATGACGCGTCCATGGATTTCGGGTGTCACCACCGGGGCCGGTGAATAGGCGCCCATGCCTCCGGTGTTCGGCCCCTGGTCTGCATCCATGAGGCGCTTGTGATCCTGGCTGGTGGCCATCGGCAGGGCGTGGCGGCCATCGGCCATGACGATGAAGCTGGCCTCCTCGCCGTCGAGGAATTCTTCGATGACGACGCG
>CAIZHL010000182.1 GCA_903932755.1 uncultured beta proteobacterium | reverse complement strand
TGGTAATAGGCCTCGGTCGAAAAGCCGTTGCCGAGGCCGGTGCTGAATGAAATCATCGGCGCCGGAATGAAGACTTCCTTGACCTGGACACCTGGGACGTGAATCTTGCGCAAATCCAGGGCGTTGACCGCATTGATACCGCCGATGATGAAGATGTCCTCGCCCCAGTTAATGGCCTGGTTGCCGATCTTGACCTTGGCGGTCTGGTCGCCGATCGAGAACTCCTTGGCCACCCAGAAGTCGAGCAGGCTGATGTTCTTCTCCATCGCGTCTTCGGCATCATCATGCAACGGCGTACGTCGCGTGTTGTCTGCGCGCAGGTCGCTTGACCAGGTGAAGCGACCAAGTGCCGACCAGTTGCCCTTCTCGGTCAAAAACAGTTCGTGGGTGCCCTTGATTACCGCGGAAACGATGTCATGCCTCTTGTAATTGAGGTTGCCGTCGTCCGTATTCAGGTAATTGAAGTCGGGATTGGCATAGCCGGATGGAAGGTGGATCTTCGGGTCACCGGCGGTCGGTACGGTACCGCCATTGTCGCGACCGATGATGGATTTGTCCGTCGATTGCATGCGCATCTGGGCACCGAAGGAAATCGTCGAGTCGAAACTGCCGGTAATGCCGTTATCCAGGTCGAACTTGAAAGCCGCGGCCGGAGTGGCGAACGCGGCACCGAGTGCCGCGATGGCGAGTGCCAGCGGCTTCAGTTGCAGGCTGGTTTTTTTCATGGTGTCATCCTCCTCTTATCGGTGAGCGCGGATCAACGCTCGCCGGCACGGCGCAGTTCGTCGGGATTGAAGCGTTTGGCATCGATGCGGCCTTCGTCGCCTGCCAGCCAGTCGGTCGGCTTGCCTTCATGGGTCGAGTTCTCGGCCATGTAGCGGTTGACGTTCAGGTCCCAGGACATGAATTCCTGGCTGACGCAGGCGCCGAGTTCGATCGCCGGATAGATCGAGGCCTCCATCACGCGCCAGAGTTTGCCCTGGGCGTCGTACTGGTCGGCGTTGAGCAGCATCCAGGTGTCTTCATCGAGATAGAAGGTGCGCTTGGCGAACATGTGGCGCATGCCCTGCTTCACAGTCGCCTCGACCTTCCAGACACGGTGCAGTTCGTAGCGCATGAGGTCGCGATTCGGGTACAGGCCGCCATAGACATCCTTGACCGGGCGCTTGGCAACGAACTTGAAGCTGTTGTAAGGCACGTAGAGTTCCTGCTTGCCGACCAGCTTCCAGTCGTAGCGGTCGAGCGAACCGGCGAACATCGGGTACTGGTCCGCGGTCTCGAGGTTTTCGTAGCCGGGAATCGGGTTGTCGTACTCGAAGGCCGGCAGGCGGCGGACGCGGCGCTGGCCGGGGAAGTACATCCAGGCGTCGTTGGCCTTGGTCAGGAAGTAGTGCGCCAGGATCACCTCGCCGGTGCGCGATGCGGGCGCCGTAGCGGTATTCAGGATCTTCATCTGCGCATCGCCGGCCTCCTCGGGTGAGTTGACCTTGGTCGACGAGAACGGCATCGCGGTGACCTGATCCTGGGCAAGGCCGTAGAAGGTCCCGTCCGGGTTTATGAAATTGGTCTGGTAGTACTCGAAGCGGCCCGAGCCCTGCCAACGCAGGCGGTGGTTCCAGACCGCCTCGGCGCCGTTCTTCGGAATCGGGAAGGGGAAGGCTCCGCCGAGCGCAGCAGCGAGGTTGTCCTTGCCGTCGGTGGTGAGCTTGGCCAGGGTTGCGTTCTTCTTCGTCCGCTCGTTGATGATGTCCGGATAGCCGCAGGAGCGGTGCGTCGGATAGACATCCATGCGGTAGCCCTTGCGCGTCTTGATCAGCTCGATCTGGCCGGCGGTGAGTTTGTCTTTGTACTTGTCAACGTTCGATGCGTCGATCGAGAAAAGGGGCTTGTCGGCGGCAAAGGGATCGACCCGTGGGTCGGTAAGCTTGCGCGTCCCCTTCGGCGTGCCGCCCTTGAACTCGGGGATGCTGCCATCCTTGTTGCCGGCGCGCTCGGCGCCGACCGACGTCAGTTCCTTGCCCAGTTTGGTTGCTTCGGCTTCCGATACTGCCGCCTGAGCGCCGCCGGCCAAAATGACCAGCACTGCGGCCGACACGGTTGACTGCAAAACCTTGCGTTTCGACTTCATCTCACTTCCCCCTTTTATTGACAGATCATTCATTTCGGTAACCCATTTGCTGCAATCGCGTTATCACCTGTGTCCGTGCCGCGGATACGTCGGCCAGCGGATTCCCGCGTAGCCGGGTCACCTCGTCCCGCGTGTAAGGTGCAAAGTCTGCAGGAACTTCCTTGCCACTCAGCGTACTTACCATCCAGTTCAGCAAGGTCGCAGTATCCCTGTCGTTCAGGGACGACTGCGACGTACCCGGCACCTGCACGAGGTAGGCTCGCCCTTCCGGCAGGCGCAGGTAATGCCCGATTCTTCCACGCATGTCGGGAATGCCGCTTTCCGGACTGCCGCTGCCGTCGGCCTGATGGCAGCCGGAACAATGCAGCAGATAGTTGATCCGTTCCCGCTCGCTGGCAATGGTGGCAGAAGCGAGCAATGTCGTCATGCCAAAGGCCAGGAGGCAACGCAAGAAACCCATCGCCACGCCCTACTCCCCGACTTCCGCAAGAACTCGCTCGCGCAGTTGGCGCACCGCGGAGGGCGAAAGGGCCTTGGCTCGGGCCGCACTGAAAAACTCGGCAGGAATCGGCTGTGAAACCTTGTTGAATGTACTGAGGACATGGCCCATCACCGCGGCGAGTTCCTGGTCGGACAGGTTTGCGGCCGGCATGTTGCCGTTGTACTTGATCCCGCGCGACGTTATGGTGCCGACCATGCCAGACACCACCACCTGGGCCAGATACTCACGCCCGGCGGCCGACTGCGCCCGCTTCGCCAGCACCTCTGCCAGCGGCGGTGCGATTCCCTCGCTGCCATTGCCGTCCGGCTGATGGCAGACCGCGCAGTTCGCCTCATAGAGCTTGGCTCCATCGGCATGCAACGGTCCGCTGGCGGCCAGCGTCAGCAAAGCGATGCTGCCTGCCGAAATGAGTCTGCGCCCATGCATCCTCAGCCCTTGGTCTTTTCGGCCGTGCCGACGACTGCGGCCACGGTACAGTGGTAGGAATTCGAGCTGTTGGCCATGCACCAGTTGATGTCGTTATGGACACCCATGCGGTAGCCCGGCCGCTCGCCTTCGTTGAAATTGCAGCCGCAGCGATTGCAGGTAACGCCGCCGCAGCAATCGTTATAGCTGATCAGGTAGTCCTTGCCGTCATTGGGATTATGGCAGGTGCCTACCCAGGTGACTTTCGAAACTTCGGTGCCCGGCGGGCAGGAGGAAATCGTGCCGCCGCAGCAGGTACACAGAAAACCGTCGAGCGCGCAATAACGCCAGTATTCGCAGGCGGTGTCGTCGTTGCGTTTGTCCTTCGCCTTGGCTGCCTTTTCTGCGGCGATCGCCCTGCCGACGCGATCGAAAGGCAGCACCGGCAACAGGATGGCGGTGCCCACCAGCATCTTGCCGAGCCGTGCCACCGCACTGCGGCGGGAAATCGATTGCGCCGCGCGGCGGCTGCGAGTCTCGAAGAAATTGTCAAACCATTGCATTTCAGTCTCCTTGCAATCCCGTCGAATCAGGCTTGCTGATCAATGTATTCCTGTACCGAAGCGACACCCAGTTCCTTGGCGGCGAATAGGCTTTCGAGCTGTTCCCTGGAATTCACCAGACCCTTGGCGCGAACCCGGCCATCGTCGCCGATCAATATGGCGTAGGGCAGCTTGCCCACCTGGAAGGCCATGCCGAGCTCGGTCGACAGGACGTAGGGAAATTCGGTCAAAGCTGCCTTGCGATAAAACTCGGCATGTTCGGGGCGATCGCCGTCGCTGGCGAGAACGACATCCAGCCACTTGGCTTCCACGTTCTTGATCGACTTCAGGACCGGCAGCAGCTTCTTGCAGACCGGGCATGTCGGCGAGAGGAAGAACAGCAACTGGCTCTTCTTGCCGGTGGCAAGACCTACGCTCAGGGTGCCGCCACCAAGCGATTCGAGATTGAACACCGGCGCCATGTCGCCGACCTTGGGACCATGGTCGAGCATCAGGGCGCCCATCGGCGCGATCCGCTCGTAAAGGATGCCGACCTGTCGTGCCAGCGCCAGCACGGCCAGCAGCAGGGCAAGCACGACGATCCAGAGAATGATGTTGGAGACAACCAGGGCTTCAGCCATTGTCAATGTTTCCTCAGGGCATGCAAACGGGGAGCGTTGGCCATCAACTGATTGGCCGTGACGTAAAGGCCGAGCAGGCCGAGGGTTCCGCCGGCAACGCTCAGGTAGTCGATCCAGACCAGGGCGCGGGCCGCGTCTTCGCGCAAGACAAGCATGGCTGCCAACACAAGCACGCCATTGCGGGCCGGCAGCCCCCAGTTCAAGGTCTGATCGCCGACGTGGCCGCCGAGGCTGCCGCAACCGCAGTCGATTTCGGTACGGCCGCGCAGCAGATTGATGATTACTGCCGCCGTAACGACCGTCACCAGTCCTGTCGCCAGCACCGCACCGGCCACCCGCATCGAGTCAAACAGAACAAGAACACCCGCCGTCAGTTCCCATACCGGCAACAGGATCGCTGCCGGCCTCGCGAGGACATCCGGCAGCAGCCGGTAGTTCTCGACATTGGCCTGGAACAGTGCCGGATCGCGCAGTTTCTGCCAGGCACCGGTCAGGAATATGACCGACAAAACGGCGCAGAGGGCGCTGGCAGCAACTGGATCGAGCATGGGAAATGCCCCCATTACTGGACGTCCAGCTGGGTCGCGAACTCGGCAAAGGGGCCGGCCGTCTTTAGATGCTTGAGCTTGCCGGTGGCATTGAATACGGACAGGGTCGACTTGTCGGTCGAGTAGGCAAAGACCTTCGGTGCATCACCCCGGCTGGCCGCGATCACCGTGGCATGATGGCCCGGGGCGCGATCGATGCGCTTCTTGCCTGCCAGGTCGAAGGCCCAGATCTCCTTGGCGGGATTCTTGTGGCTGCCTTCCTTGCCTTTGGCATGCATCGCGACGAAGATGCGCCCGCTCTTTTCATGCAGCGCGACGGGCTGGTAGCCGCCCGGCCGCCAGCCGGCCTTGACGTCCGCCGCCGTGGCCAGCGGCCAGGGTGCTTCGGCAACGGCAGCGTCGCCGGCGACATTGACGGTCTGCACATTGCCCTTGAACGAAACGAAGGTGTAGTTGTCGTCCGCTTGCGCACCGGACGTAAACAGTGCATCGTCGTCTGCGTCGAAAAACTTGGCGCTCTTTTTCCGCTCCAGTGCCTTGCCCTCGGCGTCCAGCTTTACGGTAAGCATGGTGCCATCGCCGCACATTGTCGAGAAGCGGTCGGACACCGACTGCGGGACATAAATCATCCAGCAACCGGGCGTGGCGATCTCGGTGACGAATTTGCCGGCAACGCGATCGACCACAGTCACCGACGAAGCCGGGGTTGAGTTCTGCATGAAGACCATGCGGCCATCTGCCGAGGTCCGGATCTTGCCGCGATAGGGAAAGGACTGTGAATGCTTCGGCGGAACGTTGATTTCCGCCTTCAGCTTGAGCGTGGTGGCATCCCACACATCCATCTGGCCGATGCGCTCGCCGCGATTCAGCTTGGTCATGTAGGCAGTCGATACGAGTATTTCCGAGCGATCCGGAGTCAGCGTGGCGTGCCCGGTCATGCCGAGCGCCACATGGCCGATGACATTCAGCGATTCGCCGTCGATGATCATCAGTTTGCTGTCGACGAAGTGGGAAATCACCATGTCTGACAGGTACAGCCGGTAAGGGCTAGCCGGCGGCAGGTTGAGCACCGTCAGTTTGTCGATCGGAACCTCGCCCTGCACATGGCATGACGCAGCGACGATGATGGCGCCTGCAAAAATTTTCCTGATCTTGCCAGCAAGCATTTCGGCCCTTTCTCGAACAAAGCCAATTGTGAGTGACTGCCCGGCGTGCCTGTTTAACCGAGCGCGCAGCCGTGCCGAACGGAATCGAGTGTAGGCGACTTGCCGCCGCTTCAATAGCCAAATTTGGCAAAACGGAGCGGTCTGCAAAATAGTGTTGCTTTTGCTGCGGTGCCGCACGACATCGGCTCAGGCATTCTTGGCTGCATTAGGATTAAACTTGCGGTGTCTCCACCATAATCGCCGTCTGATGCCTTATTCCGCAACCCTGAGCCGACTGCCGCTGCCCAAGACTCCGATCCATTCGGTGGAAGGGGCGGAGCAGGAGCATTCGTATCGGAAATCGGTGGCCCTCGACGTCGATGAGCATGCCGCCAACCTCGGCAAATGGAACCAGAGCTATGACCAGATCAGTCCGGGCGGTTTCAAGGGGACGCTGTCGGAAGTATGGATCGGCGACATGCAGATTTTTCGCGAGGTCACCACGCAGGCAGTCGTCGAGCAGGGACAGGCATGGGCCGGCGCGCGGCTGTTCGGGGTGCCGATGGCCGTGGACGGCGGTGGCACGTTCTGCGACCGACCCTTGCGCGGCGACAGCATGTTTTCCTTCGGCCCGGGCAGCGAGTTCTCCTTGCAAAGCCCCAGGGAGTTCGACGTTGTCGGCATTGCCGTCCGCGAAGATGCCTATCAGCAGGTCGTTGCCTCACTGGCCGAGGCGGGCTCGAAGCGTCTGCTGTCCGATGACCCCGCCGTAATGCGTTGTCCGTCCGGCCTGGCCGAGTTGCGCGTATTTCTCGATTCGCTGTTCGAAGTCCTCGACGCGACCCCGGTGATGTTGTCCCATCCGACCGTCCAGAAAACCGTCCACTCCGCCCTGATGGGGCATCTCTGCGACTCGCTCCATGCCGCCAACGAGATACCGGCGCCAATGTCCACCTATCAGGCGCGCAAGGCCATTGTCGAAGAGGCGCGGAGATACGTCCTGAGCCACCTCCACGACCCCGTGACTATCGCCGAGCTTTGCAACGCGCTGAACACCAGCCGGCGCACGATTCAATACTGCTTCCAGGAAGTCCTCAATACCAATCCGGTGCAGTATCTGCGGGCGATCAGGCTCAACGGCGCGCGCCGCGAACTGCGTAACGCAAATCCGGCAACGACCCAGGTACAGGATGTCGCCGCGCGCTGGGGCTTCTGGCATTTGTCGCATTTCGCCAGCGATTACCGCGCCATGTTCGGCGAATTACCCTCCGATACTCTGCGCAAGCAGTGAGTACAGGAGTACGTTCGGCGCGCCGCGCATCGATCAGGCAAGGCCGCGCGGCTTCAGGCTGGGCCCGTTGAGGTCGGTCTTTTCCGCCGACGCGTCAATGCGCTCGACGCGGCCCCGTCCCAGCTTGTAGCGATAGTTGTTGGTCATCGGGTCGGGAACGGCATGGCTCACCGCATTGGCGTGGCTGCCGCGTGCGTTGAAGCCGGCTTTGGCAACGCCGGGGCGCATGCCGGGATCGAGCACCGCAATCGCCTCGAAACTTCCCTGGGTGATCCCGATATGCCCGGCCGCCAGCAGGCTGTTGAAATTCATCTCGTGTTCGGTGACGCCCAGCGGCAGGCCCGTCTGTACATACACCGTGTCGTTGCTGATCCGCACCCTGTCGCCGCTTGCGATGCCGCGCTGCCGGGCGTCTTCGGGGTTGATGAACAGCATTTGCGGCAGGCCGCGAGCCGCGGTATAGGGTTTGCGCAGGTCATCGAAGCCGCTTTGCCAGACTTCGTTGATGCGGCCGTTGGTGATCCACAGTTCCTGTTTCTCGCCGCGCGGTTGCACGGCGGCATAGAACTCGCTCCAGCCGGGAAAATTCCATGGCGTCTTGAGCAGCACCGCCTTCCCGCTGTGGGTATTGAAGGCATTCAGCAACTTGTTGCGGAAAGCTCCGGGTTCGCCCTGTCGGGTGAGCGGATCGTGCAGGCGGATGGTGCCGGCGATGGCATTGTCCTGGCGCCAGACCGGCGTCTGTATGCCATCGCCACCCAGCCGGCGCAGATACTCGTGCCCCGTGATTTTTTCCCGCCTCGCCTGCTCGACCAGTTCGAAATAGTCGTAAGGCGTTCCGCGGCTGTAGCGCGCGGCTTCCTCGAAGACGTCGTTGCCGTTGCGCCAGGCAAACTTGTCACCAAAGCCCATGCGGCGGGCGAATGACTGCACAGCCCACCAGTCGGGCTGTGCATCACCCGGCGCATCGCAAAAGCGGCCGTACAGACGCAGACGGCGCTCGCCGTTGCAGCGCGTAAATTCGGCTTCGCCCCAGGTCGCCGCCGGCAGGATGATATCGGCGTAGCGCGTGCCCAGCGGCTCGACCGGATAGATGTCGGAATCCACCAGCACCATGCCGCCCGAATCGGCGCGCGCAATCAGTGCCGCCGCCGCTGCGGCGACCGTTGCATGCTGCGGCTGGTGCGGGCTGCCGCGGGTCAGGCGCGCAATGTGGCGTTCCAGTTCGTCCGACGCGGCCATGGCGCCGATCCACGTCGTACCGAAAACCCAGGCAAAGCGCAGTTGGCCGTCCATCAGCCAGCGGTCGAGATTCAGCGGCTTCTTGCGCCGGCCCGGATGTTTTTCGGGCGAGAGCCAGTCGGGATTCCCCTGTGCGGAAATCATGCCGCGCTGATGGCCGCCGCCGCGACCGATCATCTGCCCCTTGCGATTGCCGGCGCCGCAGATCAGTCCCAGCGCGGCGAAGGACGCGCTGTTCATGTAATTATTCGACCAGTAATTGCCC
>CAIZHL010000181.1 GCA_903932755.1 uncultured beta proteobacterium | reverse complement strand
TTGCCGCAGGCCAGCGCCATCGGCGCCATCCACATCGGCACCATGAAGGGAAAGTTGAAGGGCGTAATGCCGGCCGTGACGCCCAGCGGCATGCGCTGGCTCCAGTGGTCGATGCCGCCGCCGATGCCGTGCGAATGCTGGCCCTTGAGGAGTTGCGGGATGCCGCAGGCGAATTCGATGACTTCCAGCCCGCGCTGTACCTCGCCCAGCGCATCGGGCAGTGTCTTGCCGTGCTCGGCGGAGAGCAGCTTGGCGATGTCGGTCGAGTACTGGTCGACCAGATCGCGGAACTTGAACATGACGCGGGCGCGGCGTTGCGGCGCGGCCGAGCCCCAGTCGGTAAAGGCGGCGCGGGCGGCAGCCACGGCGCGGTCGACGTCGGCGCGGGAAGCCAGCGCAACCTGCCTTGCGACTTTACCCTGAGCCGGGTTGAATACATCGCCACGACGGGGGCCGCTGCCGGCATCGGCCTGGCCCTTGATCCAGTGGCCGACGAGGTTGGCGGCGTCAATGTATTGAAGGCTCATGGTTTCTCCTGTGTGCTGCATGAAAGACGCCCATTGCAGCCTGACGGCAGGATTTAGTCAAGCTTCGGTGCGCGTACTTGCCCATGCCTGCCCTGTGTTTTCGCGGGGCGCCGAACATTTATTGCACCTGATCGACTCTCTATGGCAGAATGCGCGCCTTCCAACACGGAGTGGTAGTTCAGTTGGTTAGAATACCGGCCTGTCACGCCGGGGGTCGCGGGTTCGAGTCCCGTCCACTCCGCCAAGCTTCAAACAGAAAAGCGCCTCTCGGGGCGCTTTTTTGTTGTGGTGCACACTTTGCCAGGCGCCGTTGTTCGCTGCAAGCGGCATCGGACGGGGATGGGCTGCGATCATGGGCATGGGCTTCTCCCGGTGTGGATAATCCTGCAATCCCGGTTCGCGGGGTATCATCCGGCCAACCGGATTTGCCGGTGAATCACCCCAGAGCCTATGCCCCTTCCTGCCCGCTCCTCTTCTCATTGTGCCGCGCTGCCCGTGAGGGACGCTGCGGACACGGAGTCGGCGCATGATTGATTTTTCCACGTTCCACGCGCGCGACTACGCCTTTCTGGGCGTTGCGCTGGTAGCGGTTTATGTCGTCTTTTCGATGGTGCGACTGATGCTGCTGGCCTTGAGTCGGCGCAAGTCCGGGACAGCGGTACATGTGGAGATTTCCCATGCTTACGATTCAGTGGCGCTCGCCCAGGCCGAGGCGGGTCGCAATCTGCCGCGGACGGCACCGGCGGAGCCACCGCCGGTGCGGGTTACCGCGGAAGAGTGCTCTTTGCCTCCTGATTTTGCCCGCGAACTGGCGCATTCGAGCCTTGAGCTTGAAGTCCAGAATTTGCGGCGCGATGCCGAAAAACTGCGTGCGGAGATGCAGTGCCTGGCCGAGGAGGTTCGGCATCTGAAGGCGTCACGAAACGTTTCGCCGGCTTACGGGGAAGCCATGACCCTTGCGCAGCAAGGTGAGCCGCCCGCCTGCATTGCCGCCCAATGCGGAATCTCGGTCGGCGAGGCGGAACTGGTCGCCGCGCTGGCGCGAAGCGAGCCGGGCCTGAACCTGCAAAAAAAGGCCAAGTAGACACGAAGACCGCAGCACCGACCCGGATCCCCTTCGCCAGCGCCACCTTGGACGCCGATTCGACAGAGGGATGATGCTTCAGGCAGGCGGCGGCACAAACGGCTCGCCCGCTGCAGCCATCGCCAGCAGGTTCTGTGCGGTGGACTCATCCACATCCAGACGTCGCACCAGAGTCTCCTGATCCACGCGGAGCAGGTCGCGGATTGCCGTGAAGTCATCAGGCAAGGCCGGATCATTCCAGCCATCGGCGGAATGGCGGGCGAGATCGACGGCGAGTTTGACGTTGCGAACGCGCGGATTTTCAGCCTGCCGATGATCCAGCAACTGAGCCAGCAGCTCGGGCAGCCGCCAGGCCTCGGTCAACGCCAGCTTGAGGCGATAGAGCGGCACACCATAGATCTCTTCCTGGAGCGTTGCCGAGCGCTCGTTAGGTTGTGCGAGCTGGGCGTTGCGAACCTGCAGCGCCAGCTTTGGCGCAAAAAGCCACATCAGGAGTTCGGCGACATCATGCAGCAGCGTCGCCAGCGTGATTTCATCGACATCCACATCGCGTCGCAGTATCGCCCAGTCGCGCGCCCAGTGCGCTGCCCGGCGCGCGCGCGTGATGGATTTGAGCAAGCCAAGCAGGGCCGGCAGGTGATCGTTCAACTGATCTTCGGCCACGGACAGGTTCTGGAAGTCGCGGAAAAAGGGCGTGATGCCGATCATCATGATCGCCCGGTCTATCGTGGTTATATCTGTGGTCTGTCGCGCGCGGCGATGCGTCTCGATGTAGGCCAGCACCTTCAATGTCAGCAGCGGGTCGTGCAGAATCACCCCCGCCAGCACGCGGCCGTTGACCGTATCCGCATTTTCGCGCAGCCGCTCCAGTTCATGAATCGAGTTGCGCAGCACCGGCAAATCGGTCTGGGCAAAAAATGCGATCCAGGCATCTGTGTCGGGAAGCGGCTGTTCAATCATGGCGTGGCACGGGGAACTTGCTCGATCATGGTGAGCGAATGTAGCAGTTTCTGCCGACGATGCAACAACTTGCCGCACGCGGCGAAAGCCGGGGCTAAGGTTTTGCCCGCAAGTGCCGTAACCCTGCCTGCAAGTTGGATCATTCCTTGAGGAGACTCGACATGGATGTCAGTGCCATCGCATCAGTCGCCACTGAAATGTCGCAGGCCCGCACGGCCGATGCCGTTTCCATGGCTGTGCTGAAGAAGGCGCTCGATGTCCAGGCACAGGGCGCCGCGCAACTGGTGCAGGCCGCGGTTCAAGCCATGCAGGCCGGTGGCGTCCCGCCGCGCCCCGGCTCGATCATCGACGTCTTCGGCTGAGCCGGGGTTGGCAACGGATCGTTGCCGTACCCGGCGCGCCTTGTGCTCGGCCGGCGACTTTCATGCCGTCGTCTTTCATCCTGCGGGCCGGTAGCGCGACTTCCCGCGGTGACCTCGGCCGCGTCCCGGTAAAGCGGGGTCACCATGCCGTCATCGGCGCGCCATTCTTGATTGCAGGTTCCGCTGGTAGCGGCGCACATCCCCTCTGCGTGTCCCCGGCGCCGACTTTCGGACCGCCCGCCTAAAGTTTCCGGATCCCGCACCGTAAATGCAGCTGTAGACGATCAGACATCGCCTAAAACACTGAGCCGGTTCCCAGGCAAAAGCCACAGGCCGACAAAGATAACCCTCTGTAAGGAGAAGCAAAATGGCACAAACAATCAACACCAATGTTTCGTCGCTGAACGCGCAGCGCAACCTCAACACTTCACAAAGCGCTCTGGCGACTTCCCTGCAGCGATTGTCTTCCGGCCTGCGCATCAACAGCGCCAAGGACGACGCCGCCGGCCTGGCGATTTCCGACCGCATGTCGGCACAGATTCGTGGCCTGAACCAGGCAGTCCGTAACGCCAACGACGGCATCTCTCTGTCGCAGACGGGTGAAGGCGCGCTGAATGAGGTCTCCAACAATTTGCAGCGTATCCGCGAACTCGCCATTCAGGCGAGCAACTCCACCGCCACGGCGGCTGACCGGGTGGCACTGGATGCCGAAGTTCAGCAACGTCTGGCGGAAATCGACCGTATTTCTTCCCAGGCCTCGTTCAACGGCCGCAAGATTCTGGACGGCTCGATGGGTACCTCCTTATTCCAGGTTGGTGCCAACGTCGGTGAAACCATTTCCGTGAACTTGACCACCAGCACCCGTACCGCCAGCACCGGCGCAATCGCCAGCACTGCGACAGCCAACCTGCAAACCGCAGCCGTGGCAGCTACATCGGGCAGCATTACCACCGCCCCGGTCACTAACCTGAACTTCAGCGTTGCGCTTGCCGCCGCAGTTGATGGTAAGAATGTTCAAACGACCACAGCCGCTTTTGACTACAGTGCTGCTGCTGCTGTAGTTGGCAACAACGTTCAGGCTGTCACTGACGTAGTACGCAACTTTTCAGTAACCAACGGTCAGTTCGATCTGTCAGACGGCACAAACTCCGCAACTATCACTTTGAATGCCAGTTATGCTTCTGGAGCTGCCTTGGCAACTGCCATCAACCTCCAAAGCGGTGCCAATTTCACAGCCTCATATGCCTCTGGCGAATTGAAGATCGTTGGTGCTGTTGCAGGCGCGGTGAATATCACCAACACTGATGCCAACTTCCAAACGCTGATGGGGCTTCCTGCCGGCACGTTGGCGGGTAATGCGGGTGGCGCAAACTCCAACGCGACATTTACTGTCGATGGGAACGCCGTCGTTCTGAACACGAATATTGCTAGTCGCGCTGCATTGGCGACCGCCATCCAAGGGGCATTGACGGGCTACACCGTGACTGAAGATGCCGGCGTTGGGGTCACCATTACCAAGAACGGTTCGACGGCAGCCGTGGTCATTGCGGGTGCGAATGCCTCTGCAGTGAATCAAGGCATCTTGAACAGTGCCGGCACCGGCGGTTCTGCGGCCGTGTCCGCGACCGCTGCCGGCTTTACGGCGGATGGTCAGGTCGTGAGCTTGACCGCCAGCTATGCCACTTTGAGCGCCCTGGCAACCGCTGTTCAAACTCAAATGAATACTACTCCGCTTGTCAATACCTATACCGTTACCGCGAACACCACGGCCAATACGCTTAGCATCACCAGAGCAACGGTGGGAGGTGTTGCGTCTAGCGGCACAGGGTCTCTCGCGGTGAATATCTCGGCCGTGAGTGGTGCTGCCGCTGCCGCAGGTTTCGCAACCGCGTCAGGGTCGGCGGGCGCAGCGGCCGTCGTCGGCGGTATCGCGGCCAGTACCTTCACGCTGGCTACGGGCGATCTGACCCTGCTTGCTGGCACCAACAGCGCGGTGGATTTGGCTGGCACCTACGCCAACCTGGACGCACTGGTAAGCGGCATCAACAGCAAGGTGTCCGGCGTCAACGCATCGAATGCCAGCGGCGTGTTGTCGCTGACCTCCGCGCAAGCCATTACGGCGGGTGGAACCAAGGCTACATTGGCCGCGGCATCGGGTGGTTTCGGTCTGAGCGCAACGACGGTTGCGAACACCGGTAGCCTGACTACGGCAAACGTGCTCACCGCCGCCGCGTCAAATACCGCCGTGCAGCAGATGGATTCCGCACTGGAAGTGGTCAACTCCTTGCGCGGCACGTTCGGTGCGATTCAAAACCGCTTCGAGTCGGTGATCGCCAATCTGCAAACGACTTCGGAAAACCTGGTCTCTGCGCAAAGTCGCATCCGTGACACCGACTTCGCGGCAGAAACGGCGGCACTGACCCGCAATCAGATCCTGCAACAAGCGGGTATCGCGATGCTGGCCCAGGCCAATGCGCTGCCGAATCAGGTCCTGACGCTGTTGCGTGGTTAATCGACCCGCTTCTGAGATGAGGTGAACACACGAGGCGGAACGCAAGTTCCGCCTCATCTCGGAAAAAGGAGATCCCATGAACGTTCAATCCGTCAGCAGTTCCGGCCCCCCGGCTCCACCGGTCGCCCCGCAAGGAGGCGCATCGCAGGCCGCTGCAGCGCCGCAACCGGCAGCCGTACAGATTCAGACTTTGCCCGGCCAGTCCAGCCAGGCACCCGCGGTTCCCGAGCGGGCAAATGTCGAGCAAGCGGTTGCCAAAG
>CAIZHL010000180.1 GCA_903932755.1 uncultured beta proteobacterium | reverse complement strand
GTGGAGGAATCCACGGGGGCGTTCTGCTATATGATCTTGGCAATATCAGAAGATCAGCATCAATGACATTTCGCCGGATTTCGCTTTTTTGCACTATCCGAACAATGGAGCACAAGCGATGCAAACAATAACGGTGGTTCTGACGATAGCAGGCGTGTTCCTCTGCAATGGCGTTGCTTTTGCCGGCTGCTACAACGACTACGAATGCGGCTACGGCAACAAGTGTGTGAAGGCGTCCGGCGACATCAATATTACCGGCGTCTGCGTCAAACCCAGCGATCAGTTCGGCAATCCTAAGCCTGACTACTCGGCACCCCAACCACAACCCCAGAAGGTTCGCGGCTGCTCATTCGATACAGATTGCACCATCGGGTTTTCATGCCTCAAGAGAAACGGGCAGATTTATGGCATTTGCGTCAAGTGATCGCTGGTCGCGGCCCGCATTGCCACTGAACCACGAAAGGAACACGAATGTTTCGCCATGCCTTGACCACCGCTGTTCTTCTGGCTGCTTTTTTCGCCGAAGCCAAGACGCCCGGCGAGGTATACGAGCAAGCAGCAAAAAGCACCGTCGTCGTGCGGAACATCGACAGCAGCGGCAAGGCCAAGAGTATGGGCAGCGGAGTAATTCTTCCCGACAGGGATGTGGTCACCAACTGCCATGTCGTAAAAGGCGCCAGCCAGCTCAAGGTGCGCATCGGTGACAAGGAGTACCCGGCCACCCTGCACTATTCCGATTGGGATCGTGATGTCTGCTCCCTCAGCGTTGCGGGAATAAGCGCTCCCGCCGTCGTAGTCGGCAGCAGCAAAACCCTCAAGGTCGGCGCAAAGGTCTATGCCATCGGCGCCCCCAAGGGCCTCGAACTCACGCTCTCGGACGGCATTGTTTCCAGCCTGCGTGAAGTCGAAGGCGGTCAGTACATCCAGACCACCGCCGCCATCTCGCCGGGTTCCAGCGGTGGCGGACTGTTCGACGATAACGGCGCACTGGTCGGGCTGACCACGTTCTATCTCGCCGAGGGGCAAAACCTGAATTTCGCCGTTCCCGTCGAATGGGTGAAGGAATTGCCGAAACGCAGCACCAAGACTGCCTCGGATGCCCAATCCGTGACACAGTGGCTGAACAAAGCCGCTGAACTTGAAAGTCGCAAGGACTGGTCGGCCCTGATCGAACATAGTCGCCGCTGGACGAAGGCGCAACCGAGCAATGCATTGGCGTGGGCCGGTCTAGGTATGGCTTATGGTGGGACCGGCCAGCTCGCCAAGGCCATCGAAGCCTTCCAGCAGGTTCTGCGCATCAATCCGGAACTTGCCATCGCTTGGCACAACTTGGGCGTCACCTATGGAAACTCTGGCCAGTCCGCCAAGGCCATCGACGCCTTTCAGCAGGCCCTGCGCATCAATCCGGAATATGCCGATGCGTGGGCCGGTCTGGGCTTCATCTACGCACTATCAAACCAGCGTGGCAAGGTGCTGGAGGTTTACAAGCGGCTCAAGCAGCTTGATCCAAATATTGCAGAAAAATTTTTCAAGGCCGCGGTGATGCCCTGAACCTCAAGCATAAACGCTATTCTTTAGCATCCAGGAGCCCTCATCTATGGGAACCAGTTCAGAAGTAACACCCCAGTCAATTCTGGAAAAGTTCGAATTCTATTTTTTGGGGCTTACCTTTACTCTTCTCGGCGCATCCATCCAAACGGCAAGCTTCACCGGCCACAGCCACATCAGCGTGCTTGCTGAACTCATTGGTTGGATTAGCTTTGGACTCTCCGGTTTAGTCGGGCTCTCGAAACTCGAATACCTTTCAGTAGTGATCTACTTGCGGAATCGAAAGAACGAATACGAAAGGTACAAGAGCATCCTAGAAGAAGGAAATGCATCTGGAAATGCGGTAGTAAGAGACGCCGAAACCGGCGAGGCCATGTCGATTGACGCAGTTATCAAGCAAGTTGGACGGGACGTCAAGCGATACTCGGAGGGTCTTGAAGATGCGGGTAACCTACATGGGGTTAAGCACAGAATCCAACAATGGTCTTTCGTTTTCGGCTTGTTGTTCACGGCCATAGCTCGAGCATATGATGCAGTTGCATCTATCACTTGCGGCTAACGAATGAGACTGAACTAAAGGGGCTCACGGTCGGATTCAATCTCGGTGCAACCGGTATCGCCGTCACGCCAGCACCGACTTTTGATCACTCAAACAAAACGTCCCCGTGGAGAAATACGCGGGAATATTTTCATGCGAGAGGCCCCCTCCAAAACCGGTGCCGCACCGAAGATGATGGTCGAGCCCTTACCGGGGGATCAAGCGAGCACCGGGCAATTTTCCGAGTTTTCGATCGAAAGTCACCAGTTCGTGGCCCGCGCTGGCGCTTTCCGCCAGGATCATGCAGTCGGCGAAGTCTGTATTCGCCGCCAGATAATTCTGGAGCGCCGCCTGGAAAACTTCCCGACGCTGCAAATGGAAGGCGGGATGGTCGGCGATTGCACCAAGGGTGTGTTGCAGGCTCGTTTTGCTCAGGCCATACGCGCTGACGAGCACCCAGACCGTTTCTATCTGCACCACCTGGGAAACAAAAACTTCGCCGGCCTCGCTTACGGCCTGGCGTGCGGCCCGGCACTGATCGGGTGCCGTCGGATCGTCGACCAGCACGCGTACCAGTACATTCGTATCAACCGCGAGCAAGGCGGCCTCGACCAGCGGCGATGGCGGCTTCCATCTGCTCCAGTGTCGCCCCCTTGCGCGTCTTGACGAATCCGAACACGGCTTCGATGGCTGTTTCCTGACGCTGGAGGACGATCTTGCCGCCCTCATCGACAAAACCCACGCGGTCGCCAGGCTTGATGCCAAGCTTTTCGCGAAGTTCCATGGGAATGGTGACTTGCCCCTTGGTAGTGACCGACGAACTCAGCATAACAATCTCCAGTAATACTTTTTAAACAGGTATTACTATAGCAAACGGTAACACTCTTGGCAACGGGGGGGCTTCCAACTGACCAATGCCGCGGCGTAGCATTTCGGCGCCGTATCGCCAGCGCCGAGTTTTTCAGAACGCCTCCGACGGGAAACCGTCGGGGGCGTTTTTCTTGCCGTCGGCAGTGAGGCGGTAAGATGGCAGCACCACCCATTCGCGGAATCGCCCCATGAGCAACGACGACAAATCCCGTGCCGGCTTCGCCACGCGCGCCATCCACCACGGCTACGACGCCTACGCCGGCCACGGCTCGCTCAACCCGCCGGTGTATATGAGTTCGACCTATACCTTCCCCACCGTCGAGGATGGTGCCGCACGCTTTGCCGGCGAGCAGGCCGGATTCGTCTATTCGCGCGTCGGCAACCCGACCACGGCGCTGCTCGAAGCAAGACTTGCCGCACTCGAAGGCGGCGAAGCGGCGCTGGTGACGGCCTCCGGGCAGGGCGCGACGACTTCGCTGTTGTGGACCCTGCTCGCACCGGGCGACGAAATCATCGCCGACAAGACGCTGTATGGCTGCACCTTCGGCTTCCTCAACCACGGACTGGCGAAATTCGGTGTCAAGGTGACCCACGTCGACCTCAGCGACCCGGCCAACCTCGACGCTGCCATCAATCCGGCGACGCGCGTGGTGTTTTTCGAGACGCCGGCCAATCCCAACATGCGCCTGGTCGACATCGCCGCCGTATCCGCCATCGCCCGCCGCCACGGCGCACTGACCGTGGTCGACAACACCTATTGCACGCCCTGGCTGCAGCGCCCGCTCGAACTCGGCGCCGACTTCGTGCTGCACTCGGCGACCAAGTACCTCGGCGGTCACGGCGACCTGCTCGCCGGCGCCATCGTCGGTCCGGCGGAGATCCTGACCCAGGTGCGCTTCTACGGCCTCAAGGACATGACCGGCGCGGTGCTCTCGCCGCAGGATGCATTCCTCGTCCTGCGCGGGCTCAAGACCCTGACGCTGCGCATGGACCGCCACTGCGCCAACGCACAGGGCGTGGCCGAGTTCCTCGCCGCGCACCCGAAGGTATCCGTGGTGCATTACCCCGGATTGCCGGGCTTCCCGCAATTCGAACTGGCCCGCCGCCAGATGGCACAGCCCGGCGGCATGATCGCCTTCGAACTCAAGGATGGCATCGAGGCCGGTCGCCGCTTCATGAACGCGCTGCAGCTATTCACCCGCGCCGTGAGCCTGGGCGACGCCGAAAGCCTGGCCCAGCATCCGGCCAGCATGACGCATTGCTTCTACACGCCGGAAGAACGCGCCGAACATCTGATCGGCGAGGGCCTGGTGAGGCTTTCGGTGGGTCTCGAGGATCTGGCCGACCTGCTTGCCGATCTGGACAGGGCGCTGCAGGCGGCATAGCGCCCACGGCGCCGTTGCGCAAGCGCCGACTTTTTTGCTTTCGGTGGATTGCCCTCCCCGCTTGCCGTGGGGACAAAAAAAGTCAGGCGAAATTCTTCGGGATTTTTTATCGGGCCGGGCCGGGCTCAACCGGCCTTGCCGCCGGGGACGACTGCTGTTGCCCGCCGCGCCTGCGCTCCGGGTAGAGATCGCGCCCGGCCTGATCCACGTCGCGACGCAACTGGCGCCGCTCCTCGCGCGACATCTGTCCGCCGCGCGGTGCGCCGGCACCGTCGGCGACCATCTGTGCAGAACCGGCCATCGGGCCCGCGCCGTGTTGCGGGCCGCTGCCGTCACCGCGACCGCGCTGCTGGCGATGCTGCCCCTGTCCCATGCGTTGCGAACCGGCGCCGTCGCCCTTGTCCGCCGGCGGGCCGGACTGTCCCTGCGCCGAGGCGTCAAAGGCCAGCAGCAGCAAGGCCGCGGCCAGACCGGCCCACTTCGCCGCCGACGTCGCGCAATGTCCCGCGTTCACATCCGTCCTTTCAATTCCATCAGTGAAGGATACTGTAAATCTGCTCGCCTGCGAGCTTGCCGGCCGCCATCAACTGGTCGACGCCGGCCTGCGGCTCGGCGCCCCAGAGTGCCAGACCGATGCCCAGTGCCATGCTGAAAAACAGTGCCTTCATGATCGCCTCCGTTTGCTCGTCCACCCGCGCCAGGCTTTTGGCACAACTGCATTCTTGACCGCCTGCGTAAGGCAATTGTTGCCGGAGGCCGGGTTTTGTAATCGTTTGTAAAGGCCGCTGGCAGGATGTGCGTGATCCGGCTAGGATTGGCGCCCATGAACGAGACCAAAGCCAAGATTCTTGTCGTCGATGACGACATGCGCCTGCGCCAGCTGCTTGAGCGCTACCTCTCCGACCAGGGTTTCACGGTCAAGGCCGTGCCCGATGCGCCGGGCATGGATCGCGCGCTGGAACGCGAGTTGTACGACCTGATCGTGCTCGACCTCATGCTGCCCGGCGAAGACGGCCTCGCCATCTGCCGCCGCCTGCGCGGGGCGGCCAATCCGGTAAGCATCATCATGCTGACGGCCAAAGGCGACGAAGTGGATCGCATTGTCGGGCTGGAGATCGGCGCCGACGACTACCTGCCCACGCCCTTCAGCCCCCGCGAACTGGTGGCGCGCATCCACGCCGTATTGCGCCGGCAGGCCGCCCCGCCGACACCGG
>CAIZHL010000179.1 GCA_903932755.1 uncultured beta proteobacterium | reverse complement strand
TGCCCGGCAAATCGCTGCAGAAAGCGTGACGAGCGAACATGGGTGCGCATTCTTGGAAGAGGAAGTCTCGCAACACTCTGACCCCCTGGGTAAGCGCGCCACCCTGCAGCGCCTCATGGATTTCCTCGACCAACAGGGGGTCATTCACCCGCTGCCCAGGGCCGGTGAAGCCACACCAATCCAACAAGCCGTCCAGGGATTCGCCACTTACCTGTGGCAGGAGCGGGCGCTTTCCGACAAGACGCTGATCCAGTATTGCCCATTCATCGAGCACTTCCTCTCACTGCGTTTTGAGAAAGCCCCGGTGACGTTCGAAGCCTTGCGGGCCGGCGACGTCATCGCGTTCATCCAGCAACAGGCCGCGCAGCTCAGCCCGGCCAGAGGCAAGGCGCTGACCACCGCCCTGCGCTCTTTCCTCCGCTCTCTGCGCTATCGCGGCGAGATCACTCTTGATCTTGCCGCAGCGGTGCCTACCGTGCCCAATTGGTCGATGACCGGGATTCCCCGTGCCATCGTACCGGAGCACGTTCGTGCCGTCCTCGCCCCTTGCCCGCGCGATACCGCAGTCGGTCGCCGCGACTATGCGATTCTCCTGCTGCTGGCACGCTTGGGCCTACGCTCAAGCGAAGTCGTGTCGCTAACCCTGGATAGTATCGATGGGGAAGCAGGCACCATCAGCGTAGCGGGCAAAGGACATCAGGCCGCCACCCGGCCCCTGCCAGTCGAAGTCGGCGAGGCGATTGCCGATTATTTACACTATGGACGTCCCTGCTGCAACAGCCGGGCGCTTTTCCTGCGTGCCCGCGCACCCCTTCGCGGCCTGGGAGCACCGCAGACCGTTGCCACCATCGTCGGCGCTGCGATTCAGCGCGCCGGCATTGCCCCCTCCCCGGGGAACCCACCAGTTCCGGCATGCGCTGGCCACCGATATGCTTCGGCACGGTGCTACCCTGACCGAAATCGGCAGTCTATTGCGCCACCATCACCCCAAGACGACCGGGATCTACGCGAAAGTCGATTTCGCGGCACTGCGTCCGCTTAGCCTGCCTTGGCCGGGAGGTGCCGCATGAGTGCCTTGCGAGAAATGAGGGGAAATTACCTCACCCTGCGCCGTGCCCTGGGATACAAGCTGCGCACGGATGGCGCCGGACTCATGTCCTTTGTCTCGTTCATGGAAGAGGCGCAGGCCGACCATATCACCACAGTGCTGGCGCTCGCCTGGGCGACGCAGCCGACATCGGTACAGCCGATCCGCTGGGCTCAGCGCCTGAGTTACGTGCGCAGCTTCGCCCGCTATTGCAGCGCGATCGACACCCGGACGGAAGTTCCGCCTGCGGCATTGTTGCCCTTCCCGCATCGGCGGCCCCGTCCTGACTTCTTCACGGACGAGAACATTGATCATTTGCTGCAAGGCGCCGGCCAGTGGCTCGGCAAAGATGGCTTGGTCAACCACACCTATTACTGCCTGTTGTTCATCAACGCCCATGGCAAGCGACTGGGCTACGACGCCGTCCTCGACATGTTTCATCGCCTGACCGCCGGATTGCCCCGACAGCCCGGGCGCGCCCGGCCACGATTGCATGACCTGCGCCACCGCTTTGCCTTGTCGACAGTCCTGCACTGGTGTTGCGACGGCGAGGATGTCGAGCGGAAATTGCCGGTTCTCTCGGCTTTCCTCGGCCACGTCGAGGTCGGCAATACGTCTTGGTATCTGTCGGCCTGCCCGGAATTGCGGGAGGCTGCCAAGGCACGTCTGGAGCGTCATTGGGAGCCGACG
>CAIZHL010000178.1 GCA_903932755.1 uncultured beta proteobacterium | reverse complement strand
GCTGGGTGAGCGCATCTGGAACATGGAGCGCCTGTTTAACAATGCCGCCGGCTTCACCGCCAAGGACGACGACCTGCCGGCGCGACTCAAGACAGAAGCGCCGGCTAGCGGCCCGACCAAGGGCCTGGTTTCCGGTGTCGACAAGATGATGCCGGAGTACTACAAGGCGCGCGGCTGGGACAGCAAGGGCGTGCCGACCAAGGAAACCCTGGCGCGGCTCGGCCTGTAATTCTCCACTCTGGCGCCAAGGCCGTCGGTATCCCCGGCGCCTTGGCGTTTTTTCTTAAGGAAGCCACCTCCATGAAACACGTCATCATTGGCAACGGCCCGGCGGGTCTGGTCGCCGCCGAGACCTTGCGCCGCCTGCAGCCCGACGCAGAGATCGCCCTTATCGGCGATGAAGCGGAACCGCCCTATTCACGCATGGCGATTCCCTATTTCCTGATCGGCAAGATTGCCGACAGCGGCACGCACCTGAGAAAAGCCCACGACCATTACGCCACGGAACGCATCCACCTGATCGAAGGCAAGGTAGTCAAGGTCGATGCCAAGGAAAAACAGGTGGAATTCGCCAGCGGCGAGCGCCTGCCTTACGACCGCCTGCTGATCGCCAGCGGCTCGCACCCGATACGGCCCAAAGTGACCGGCATGGATCTGGCCAACGTGCATACCTGCTGGACCATCGAGGATGCGAGGGCCATCGCGGCGAAGGCGGCACCCGGCGCACGCGTGCTGCAGATCGGCGCCGGCTTCATCGGCTGCATCATCATGGAAGCGCTGGCCGCGCGCGGCGTCAAGCTGACCGTGGTCGAAATGGGCGATCGAATGGTGCCGCGCATGATGACGGCCAAGGCCGGCAACATGATCCGGCAGTGGGTGGAGAAGAAGGGGATTGCCGTGCACGTCAATGCCGGCGTCACCGCCATCACGCAACAGGACGGCGCACTGCTGGCCAAACTCAGCACCGGTGCTGAGATCGCCGCCGACCTGGTGATCTGCGCCGCAGGCGTGGCGCCGAACACGGGATTTCTGGCAGGCAGCGGAATCGCCATCGAGCGCGGCATCCGGGTCGATGCCGGCATGCGCAGCAGCGTGGCCGATATCTACGCCGCCGGCGACGTCACCGAGGCCGCGGGTTTTCACACGGGCAAGCCGGAACTCAATGCGGTGCAGCCCAATGCCGTGGACCAGGCGCGCGTCGCTGCGCACAACATGGCCGGCGGCGCGGCGGTGAGCGGCGGCAGCCTGGCGATCAACGTGCTCGACACCCTGGGCCTGATCTCGACCTCCTTCGGCCAGTGGCAGGGCGTGGGCAAGGAGCAGGGCGGCGCGGCGGTGGAACTGGTCGATGAAGCGAACTACCGCTACCTGTCGCTGCAGTTCAAGGACGACGTGTTGATCGGCGCCACCAGCATCGGCTGGACCGACCACGTCGGCGCCCTGCGCGGCCTGGTGCAGACGCAGGCGCCGCTGGGTGAATGGAAGGCCCGCCTGCTGGCCGATCCGACGCAGCTCATGGCGGCGTATCTGGGAACTGCGCAGAAAGCTGCATGAGGGGCGCTAGCGCACCCCTCGTCGTAATCGAGGGCCATCCCCCCGACCCCCTTCGCAAGGAAGGGGGCGACGAAATTCGCGGGCTGCGCCCGTCAGGATGGCTGGACCTGCAGTTGTCTGGCCACGGTTGCAGGATAGCGGTGTGAAGATCACCTTCAAGCTGTTTGCGCAGTTGCAGGATTACCTGCCGGCCGAAGCCAGAAAGACCAATGCCT
>CAIZHL010000177.1 GCA_903932755.1 uncultured beta proteobacterium | reverse complement strand
CCCACGGCGTAATGCCGTGCTTTCTTAGTGATCCTGCATTCCAGAGCATGGCCAATGCACTTAGGAGAGGGAAGCCAATTCCCATTCCCCGCCACCAAACCGTAAAACTTCGCGACAGGGCTTGACGGAATGTTAGAGGCTGAGAGTTTCTGGTCGAAAGCTGGATTCTCATAATCCACTTCCCTGGTGTCGTGCCGAGCCAGACCATAAATACGGGCTCCAAAAAGATCCACAGGAATGCTGCTGGAATTACCAGATACCAACCACGGTCAATCTGATCGGCTAGCGTGTCAGGGAAGATAAGCAGCAAGACTGCTATCGCAACTTCGATATCCAGCATGCGCGCCCACCAACGAGTCCAGGGTCGTGGACGTACATTCACCTTCTCGTCTTCTGCTTCCGTAGTCGATGCGGCTATTCGCGATGGGGCCGAGGCCTCCGTAAAGCGTAGCTCATCTTTTACTAAGGGGATATCATCAGTATGTGTTTGGCTTTGTGGGACACCTTGAGGCAATGGCGGCAAATTATTTTTCGCCCTCCTCAGACTTGCTCTAACTTCTTCCTGAGCATCACGGAGCGTCTTCCAAGCATCCCACCCCGCCATGGCGACATTAGTCTCGGAATTGATTACCTTCGCGCCATACAACCTTACGAGTTCAGTGACTAGTACCGGCCCTACTCGCTGATTGCTCTCTGCGTACCACCAGTTCTCTGCCATTCGTTGGTCTCCGAGTTCAGGTCAATAGATACCGTAGCTATAACTTGCCATCTGCAGCTACCCAGCCCATCCATGTCCCAACGAATATCCCCAAGATATCAGCAACTACAAATCGTACGGACCCAGTTTCAATTGCAATCAGCAGCGCGATTGCAGCGCCGAGAACTACCGCCCATTTCGCTTTGAATACTAAGCCCCCAATGAGTGGTGGCAGTCCGTGTGCGAGTCCAATCAAAACAACTGCTACGCTCAACATGTTCCCCTTGCTATTGGCCGCTTGGACGCTAGAAGGTGGTCGGCCGTCTAGAGTGCACTAGATGGCAACAAATAGCTATGAACCGAACGTGATAAATGAGTATCTATTTGACTGTGATGTGATCCATATCATCTACCAGCACATTAATGTGACCAGTTGATTAGAGAAAATGACAAACAAGAGCAGGAGTTTCGACTTTTCGAGGCTTGCTGCGAATGGCCGCTCCCGATTGTCGCCACCGACCGCAATGGGCACAAACCCGTCAAAGCGCCCAAGCCCAATCACACACCCCGCCATTGACTGCAGCCACGATGCTCGCGGATACTCGGGGCGCCCTTCTCGCCCCTTCACGCCATGCAGCGTTTCGCCCGCCACCTGATCCTTGCGCTTTTCGCCGGCCTGTTCCTGCAGGCTTGCAGTGTGGTGCGGCTGGGTTACGGCAATGCCGACAGCCTTGCCCGCTGGTGGATCGACCAGTACCTCGATCTCTCGCCGGAGCAGGATGCGCTGGTCCGCGAGCGTCTGGCCGGCTTGTTAGCCTGGCACCGCAAGACCCAGTTGCCCGACTATGTCACCCTGCTGCGGCAGGGCAAGGCGCTGGCCGCCGGCCCGCCGACGGCGGGCGATGCGCTGGCGTTGGGCGACAGCATCATCCGCCGCGTGCAGGTGCTGGCCGAGCAGGCCACGCCGGACGTCGCCGACCTGCTGGCGACGCTGAGCCCGGCCCAGATCGACCGCCTGGCGGCGCGCTTCGCCGACAAGAACGTGGAGTTCGCCAAGGAGGCGCGCCTGGCGGAAGGCACGGCGGCGCAGCATGCGGCGCGCTACAAGCGCCAGCTGGAACGCGCCGAGTACTGGTTCGGCGACTTCAGCGGCGAGCAGGAGGCCGCCTTGCGGCGCATGGTCGAAGCCCGCGATCCGGGGGCACAGATCTGGTACGAAGAGCGGCTGCGCCGCCAGCGCGAGCTGCTCGACTTGATGCGCCAGGTGCAGCGCGAACGCCCGCCGCGCGAGCGTATCGTCGCATTACTGCGCGACTACATCGCCCGCTTCGACCTGCCCGCCGATCCGGCGCGGCTGGCGCGGGTGCGCGCCGTGCGCCGCGATACGGCGGAACTCACCGTGGCCATCCACGCCATGATGGGGCCGGCGCAGCGCGCCCATGCCCTGCAGAAGTTCGATGACCTGATGCACGACTTGACCGAACTGGCGAAGGCCGACTAGGGCCCGTTCGTGACCGCTGTCTGAATGCACTGGATTCCGGCCTTCGCCGGAATGACGAAT
>CAIZHL010000176.1 GCA_903932755.1 uncultured beta proteobacterium | reverse complement strand
GTCGATGTGCAACGATTTCTGCATTTCCAAACTCCTCCATCAATGAAATATTTTTTCGGTTAAATCGGGTCCGTGTTCACACTTGCAACATGACAACCACCCACTGCAAATCACATGCCATACATTTAGACAGTCAGACTCACAATTACCGCGACAACACTGGACATGTGTTCCAAAGCGCGACAACTCAACCAATCATCCTGCCCGGCCAGTCAACTACTTCGAGCCTTATGGCTGGCGATGCTCGACGCCATGACGCCGCATAATGTTCTTCAGGGTGCCGTCCGCCATCATTTCGTTGATCGCTGCCTGCAAGGCTTGCGCCAGATCCTCACTCTTCGCCTTGACCGCCAGACCGAGCGCCCATTGGCGCTTCTGCAGGACCGGGTGCGGAGGTAAGTCAATGGCAAAGCGCGCATCCCCCTTGAGGCCACCTTCCAGTTCGCCCTGCTGCGCCATCACCGCAGCAACCTCGCCCGCCTTCAAGGCCGCAACTGCCTCCGCGGCCGTCCTGAACGTCTTGATGGTATTGCGATAACGTCCGCTATCGGCGGAAAGCATCACCGTCGCGGCCAAAGTATCGCCTTCGACGCCAAAATTCAACTTTTCGAAAGCTTCAAAACTATCCAAGGCCGGCAATTTGTCGAGTTGCCGAGCAACGGCATAACGCTCCCTGTGATAGGGGGCAAAAAATTTGACCTGCTCCACTTTGTTCATGTACTCACGATCGACTGGAGCATGCATCATCACGTCGGCCGGTCCATAGCCCAGATAGTGACCCTTCCAAACCATGTTGCGCAGGTCGTCCTCCATGTTCTCGTCCGCATCGAACCAGAGAGGCGACATCTTGACGCCAAGTTTACCTGCCAAAGCCTCGGCGATATCGACATCAATACCCTTGCCATCGTTGGAAAACGGGGCGAAGTTCCTGTACAGGGCAACCTTCAGCACGCCACTTTGACGAATTTTTGTCAAGGCTGAGGGATCCTGGGCGGCGGCAAACGGAGCGGCAAAAAAGGAAAGGCAGAAAACACCCAGAACTACAACAGCACGGACGCCAGCCCGGAAACTGCGCAAAGCAAAAACAGCCCGTCGCGTCATGGTGACACACTCCCAAATTGTGATTTTGCGGGCTGGGAGGATCCCAACCCGCGCAAGTCAGTCAAAACGGCTGCCCTGCCTCAGTTCGCACCGGCCATGATCCACTTGATCAAGGCCTTGAGGTCGTCCTCGGGTACGGCATCCATCGGTGGCATCGGTACCTTGCCCCAAGTTCCCGACCCGCCCTTCTTTACCTTTGCCAGCAGTTTGGCCTCGGCTTTTTTATCGTTGGCGTATTTCTTGGCGACCTCGCGGTAAGCCGGACCAACGCCACGGGCGTCAACTGCATGACAGGAAAGGCAGTTGGACTTTTTCGCCAAGGCTGTCATCGCACTCACCGGTCCCGGTGCTTCAACTTCGGCCCGCGTGTCGAGATAGGAGCGGAGCGCCCAGATCGCCTCCTGCGACAGCATGCCTTCGAAGGGCGGCATGTACACCGCACCGTTGCGCACCTTTCCACGCAGCACGGAGTCGCGGAAATAGATATCGGTTTCCTTGTCGATAGGCAGCTTGCGCAAGTCGGGCGCGATACCGCCGCTGATCGCCTCCAGGCCATGACAACGCGCGCAGTTCTGGTTGTAGGCCGAACTGCCAATGCGGATCGCCTCCTTGTCGCCGCGATAGGGGTTTTCGTCATGCTTTTGATCCCCCAGGGGTTTCAAGGTGCTTACATCGACGGCCTGCGGCGTTACGTCGCCATGGGCATGGACAATCGGCGAGGCCGCTGCAGCAGCCATCAGGGCGGCTGCGGTCAAGAAACGAATCGCTGCTTGCATAAAAAGATTCCTCCGAACTGTAATTGGACTTGGCTTGCGCAGGGACGAAACCTGCGTTTGCGGACCGCTGAGAATAGCACTTTACGTGCCTAAGTTCAGACCGCCTCGGCAAACTCGGGATCCCAACATCAACAAGACCGCAGGCACGGAATCTGCACTGATTCAGGCTCTCCCTGAAGATCGACTGTCGCAACTTGAAACATCGGATGTATCATTACCGGCCAAATACAGCATACGGTGCGTTCCAGGAGAACGGTACCGATAGCTTCGCGCGTGATTGGAG
>CAIZHL010000175.1 GCA_903932755.1 uncultured beta proteobacterium | reverse complement strand
GACGGCGACATGACGCCGGACATCGAGCAACTGATGCGCTGGGCCAGCCTGATCCTGACCGTGCCGGTGATCGGATATTCCGCCGCACCCTTCTTCGTCAGCGCCTGGCGTGACCTCAAACTGCATCGCGTCGGCATGGACGTGCCGGTGGCGCTTGGGGTCGGCGCGGCATTTGCGGCCAGCGTCTGGGCGACCTTGATCGCGGCGGGCGAGGTGTATTTCGACTCGGTCACCATGTTCGTCTTCTTCCTCCTTTCGGGGCGCTACCTGGAAATGATGGCGCGGCAGAAGGCGGCGCGCAGCGTCGAAACCCTGGCGCGCGCCATACCGGCCTTCGCCACGCGCCTGCCGTCCTGGCCGGTGGCCAGCATCGATGCGGCCGGCGAGCGTGTCGCCGTGGCCGAATTGCGCGCCGGCGACACGGTGCAGATCCGGCCCGGCGAAACCGTGCCGGCCGACGGCTGCGTGCTCGATGGCGAGAGTGCCGCCGATGAATCGCTGCTGACCGGCGAGAGCCGCCCGGTGCCCAAGCGAGCCGGCGACGCGCTGATCGGCGGCAGCACGAATACCGCCAGCCCCCTGGTGATGCGCGTCGAACGCGTCGGCGAGGCGACGCGCGTGGCGGCCATCCAGCGCCTGATGGAGCGGGCAGCGGCGGAAAAGCCGCGCCTGGTGGAAATGGCCGACCGCGTCGCCGGCCGTTTTATCGTCGCCCTGTTGCTGCTGGCGATTGCAACGGCATTGGCCTGGTGGTGGATCGATCCGTCGCGCGCGCTGTGGATTTTCGTCGCCGTGCTGGTGGTGAGTTGTCCTTGCGCGCTGTCACTGGCGACACCGGCGGCATTGACCGTCGCGACCGGTGCGCTGGCCGCGCGCGGCGTGCTGGTGACGCGCGGCCACGCAATCGAGGCGCTGGCGCGGGCCGACCGCTTCATCTTCGACAAGACCGGCACGCTGACCGTGGGGCACATGGAACTGGTCGAGGTCATTCCCGTTCGCGGCGAGGCGGGGTTTGCTTTGTCGATGGCTGCTGCGCTCGAGCGCGGCTCCGAACACCCCATCGCGCGGGCGCTGATTGCGGGCGGCAACGATGCAGGAGTGGCGGCGTCCTCCGTGCGCGCCACGACCGGGGCGGGAGTCGAGGGTTTGATCGACGGGCGAAGCTGGCGGCTGGGGCGCCCGGAGTTCGTCGCCGCCATGCATGGCCTGACGGTTCCGTTGGAGCTTGAGGCAAAAGTCGGCGCTGGCGACACGGTGATTGCGCTGGGCAATGCTGATGGGTGGCAGGCATTTTTCCGCCTGAGCGACAGCCTGCGGCCTGAGGCCGCCGCCATGAGCGCCGCGCTTTCCGCCACCGGCATCAAACTGTCAATCTTCAGCGGTGACGCACCGGCCGCCGCCGCGCGGGTAGGTGCCGCGCTGGGAATCGCCGATGTTCGCGGCGGACTCACGCCGGAAGACCAGCATGCCGCGCTCAAGGCCCTGCAGGACGCCGGCGAGACCGTGGCCATGGTCGGCGACGGCGTCAATGACGCCCCGGTGCTGGCGCAGGCGCAAGTCTCGATCGCCATGGGCGGCGGCGCCGATCTGGCGCGGGCCAACGCCGACGTGGTGCTGCTCGGCAATGACCTTCTGGCGCTGCCCGCGGGATTGGCGCTGGCGCGGCGTACCGTACGCATCGTGAAACAGAATCTCGTCTGGGCCTTTGCCTACAATTTCCTCGCCATCCCGCTGGCCATGGCCGGCTGGGTGACGCCCTGGATGGCCGGCATCGGCATGTCCGCCAGTTCGCTGCTGGTGGTGCTCAACGCCTTGCGGCTGCAGCGGAGATAATGCGCGGCATGGACATACTGTATCTGCTGATTCCGCTTTCCCTGGTGCTGGTCTTCGTCATCGCCGCCCTGTTCTGGTGGTCATTGAAGACCGGGCAATACGAGGATCTGGAAGGCCCCGGCCACCGTGTCCTGATGGACGACGACCGGACCGACGCATTGAAGAATCGAAGCACTGTTGACTCAGATCAAGGTGCGACGGATGACAAGTAACCATACTGCGAGCGGGTTTTATGGTGATGGCTTCGCGCCGTTGCCCGAAGGCTCTCTGTTGGGGTTAGGGGTGCGCGCTGCGCACCCTTTTTTTTCGCCTCGTGAAATTACCGATCACGTTGCGAGAGGCCGAGAAAGGCAGCCCATCACCGCATAAACCATATTAATAGAATTGTTATTTTCTTTGAAGTCGGATATATTTTGATCTGCATCAAACTTCGCGGAAGCGTAAGGTGTAATCTCCCCCAAAATTTCATACTGCACCGCATCAATTTCGGTGTCGTGAACGGTTTCTTTTTGTCAAAGTGAGGTGTATCCATCATGCAATCGCAAGCGACTTACAACTACAAAGTCGTGCGCCAGTTCGCTGTGATGACCGTAATCTGGGGCATCGTCGGCATGCTGGTCGGCGTCATCATTGCCGCCCAGCTGGTCTGGCCGGAACTGAACGTGCACGAATTCCTGAGCTACGGCCGCTTGCGTCCGTTGCATACCAACGCGGTGATCTTCGCCTTTGGCGGTTGCGCCCTGTTTGCGACGTCCTATTACGCGGTGCAGCGCACCAGTCATGCGCCGCTGTTTTTGCCCGGACTGGCGGCTTTCACCTTCTGGGGCTGGCAGTTGATCATCGTCCTGGCTGCGCTGTCCCTGCCGCTGGGCTTCACTTCCGGCAAGGAGTACGCCGAACTTGAATGGCCGATCGACATCCTGATTACCGTGGTCTGGGTTTCCTATGCCGTGGTGTTCTTCGGCACCATCATGAAGCGCACCGTCTCGCACATCTACGTGGCGAACTGGTTCTTCGGCGGCTTCATCCTGACCGTCGCGGTGCTGCACCTGGTCAATAGCGCCGCGGTGCCGGTGTTTGCCGCCGGCTTCCTGACGCCGAAGTCCTACTCCGCCTATGCCGGGGTGCAGGACGCGATGATCCAGTGGTGGTACGGCCACAACGCCGTCGGCTTCTTCCTGACCGCGGCCTTCCTCGGCATGATGTACTACTACATCCCGAAGGCGGCG
>CAIZHL010000174.1 GCA_903932755.1 uncultured beta proteobacterium | reverse complement strand
CCGCCGCCGCCAACGAACTGCCGGCGAGCACTCCTCGAAAACAGCCTGGACGCCGGTGCCACCCGGATCGACGTGCAACTTGAAGAAGGCGGCGTGCGCCTGATCCGCGTCGCCGACGACGGCGCCGGCATCGCGCCGGAGGACCTGCCGCCGGCGCTGGCACGCCACGCGACGAGCAAGATCGGCAGCCTCGACGATCTCGAGCGCGTCGCCAGCTACGGCTTTCGCGGCGAGGCGCTGGCCTCGATCGCCTCGGTGGCGCGCGTAAGCCTGACCAGTCGCCATGCGTCCCAGAGCCACGCCTTCCGCCTGCGCGGCGATGCCGCCAACGTCGAACCCGCCGCCCTGGCCGCAGGCACCGTGATCGAGGTCGCCGACCTCTACTTCAACACCCCGGCGCGGCGCAAGTTCCTCAAGACCGAGGCCACCGAATTCGCCCACTGCGACGAGGTGCTGCGGCGCATGGCGCTGGCGCGGCCCGATGTGGCCTTCAGCCTGACGCACAACGGCGGCATGAAACGCCGTCTCGCCAGCGCCGACTTTTCGCGCCGCGCCCGCGAGATCATCGGCGACGACTTCTTCCCCCATGCCCGCCCGCTTGATGCCGGCGCCGGGCCATTGCACCTGTCTGGCCTGGCCGCACTGCCGGCGTATTCGCGCGCCGGGCGCGACGAGCAATACTTTTTCGTCAATGGCCGCTTCGTCCGCGACAAGCTGCTGACGCATGCCGCGCGCCAGGCCTGGGCCGACATCCTGCACGGCCAGCGCCATCCGGCCTACGTGCTGTTCCTCGAACTCGACCCGGCCGGCGTCGACGTCAATGTGCATCCGGCCAAGACGGAAGTCAGATTTCGCGATGCGCGCGGCATCCACCAGTTCGTCTTCCACGCCCTGCAGCGCACCCTGGCGACGCCGCTGTCCGCCGCCGAAGCCGCCGCGCCGGCAGCCCCGGCTTACGTGCCGCCGGCCTTTTCCTACGCGCGGCAAGGCGGGCTGGCGGTCGGGGAACCGGCCGCGCGGCCTTATCTGGACTTCGCCCGCGCCGCCTTCGATGCTGCCGCCGCAGGCGATATGCAGCGCGGCGCCGTCGCGCCGGCGCCGGCTTTTGCGGGCGACGACGAAGGCGCCGCACCCCTGCTCGGCTACGCGGTCGCCCAGATCCACGGCGTCTACATCCTGGCGCAGAACGCCGCCGGCCTGGTGCTGGTGGACATGCACGCCGCGCACGAACGCATCCTCTACGAACGCCTGAAGCACAGCCTCGATGCCGGCCCCCCGGCAACGCAGGCGCTGCTGGTGCCGCTGGTGCTCTCCGCCAGCGAAACCGAGATGGCCACCGCCGGCGAGCAGGTCGAAGTGCTGGCGGCACTCGGTTTCGCCGTGGCTGCCGCCGGCCCGCGCGAGCTTGCCGTGCGCACACTGCCGGCACTGCTGGCAGGCGGCAACGCCGCCGACCTGGTGCGCTCGCTGCTGAAAGACCTGGCCGAGCATCCCGCCAGCCGCGTGGTGGAAACCCGGCGCAACGAACTGCTCGCAACCATGGCCTGCCACGGCGCGGTGCGCGCCCACCGCACGCTCGGTCTCACCGAAATGAACTCACTGCTGCGCCAGATGGAAGAAACCGAGCGCGCCGACCAGTGCAACCACGGCCGCCCGACCTGGGTTCAGTTGTCAATGACTGAGTTGGACAAGCTGTTCATGCGCGGCAGGTGATGCAACAACCGCCGGCCATTCTCCTGATCGGGCCGACGGCGAGCGGCAAAACGGCACTGGCTTTCGAACTGGCGACGCGCTTTCCCTGCGACATCGTCAGCGTCGATTCGGCGCAGGTGTTCCGCGACATGAACGTCGGCACCGCGAAACCCGATGCGGCAACGCTGGCGCGCTTCCCGCACCGCCTGATCGACCTGATCACGCCCGAACAGCGCTATTCGGCGGCAGCTTTCCGCAGCGATGCACTGCGCGAAATGGCGGCAATCGCGGCGGCCGGTCGCGTTCCGCTGCTGGTGGGCGGCACCATGCTGTATGTGAAGGCCTTGCGCGAAGGCCTCGCCGACCTGCCGCAGGCCGACCCCGCGCTGCGCGCCGGGATCGATGCCGAGGCGGCCGCGTGCGGCTGGCCGGCGCTGCATGCCGAGCTGGCGCAACTCGACCCGGAGACGGCGGCGCGCCTTAAGCCGACCGACGCCCAGCGCATCCAGCGCGCGCTGGAAGTAGTGCGCCTCTCCGGCCGCACCATGGGCAGCTTCTTTGCCGAGCAGGCGGCTAGCGCCCCGCCCTTCCGCATGCTCAATCTGGCCCTGGTGCCCTCCGATCGCGCCGTGCTGCACGCGCGCATCGGCGAACGCTTCGCCGCCATGCTGGCGGCCGGTCTGGTCGACGAAGTAAAGGCCTTGCGCGAAAAATACAGGCTCGATGCCGGCCTGCCTTCGATGCGCTGCGTCGGCTATCGCCAAGTCTGGGAGATGCTCGAAGGAGACCTGCCGGCAAGCGAACTGCGCGAGCGCGGCATCTATGCCACGCGCCAGTTCGCCAAGCGCCAGCTGACCTGGCTGCGCGGCATGACGGACTTGTCGCTGATCGACCCGCTGGCGGCCGACGCGACGGCGGAGGTGCTGGCTGCCGTCGCTGCCCACCTCGGGCAATAGTCGGCGCCGAAGCTAGGGCAATGCGCGGCAAAGCGCGCGCAGGCTTGCCTCAGGCGACGACAGTCTGTGCCTGCCCCGCGTCGCGCGCCTTGATCAATCCGATGTGATGAACCTGCTCGCCGGCCGCGGCGAGCAGCTGCATCGCCATGCCGGCCTCGGCCTCGGCGACGATCACCACCATGCCGATGCCGCAATTGAAGACGCGATGCATTTCGGCGTCGGCGACCTGTCCTTCCCGCTGCAGCCACTGGAACAGCGGCGGCAGGGCCCACTCGCTGCGCTCGATGATCGCCGTCACGTTTTCGGGCAGCACGCGCGGGATGTTTTCGGTAAGGCCGCCGCCGGTGATGTGCGCCATGCCCTTGACATGGACGCCCTGCATCAGCGCCAGCAGCGATTTGACGTAAATACGCGTCGGCGCCATCACGGCATCGGCCAGGGGCACGCCGCCGATGGCCATCTTCAGGTCCGGGCTGGCGCGTTCGAGAATCTTGCGGATCAGCGAATAGCCGTTGGAATGCGCGCCGGACGAGGCCAGTCCCAGCACCACGTCGCCCGGGCGGATCGACTTGCCGTCGATGATCGCCGATTTCTCCACGGCGCCGACGGCGAAGCCGGCCAGGTCGTATTCGCCGTCCGGGTACATGCTGGGCATTTCCGCGGTTTCGCCGCCGATCAGGGCGCAGCCGGCCAGTTCGCAGCCGCGCGCAATGCCTTCGACCACCGTGGCGGCGGTATTCACGTCGAGGCGGCCGCAGGCGAAGTAATCGAGGAAGAACAGCGGTTCGGCGCCCTGTACCAGGATGTCATTGACGCTCATCGCCACCAGGTCCTGGCCGACCGTGTCGTGGCGGTTCCACTGGAAGGCCAGCTTGAGCTTGGTGCCGACGCCGTCGGTGCCCGACACCAGCACCGGCTCGCGAAACTTCTTCGAAAGTTCGAACAATGCGCCGAAGCCGCCGATGCCGGCGAGGACTTCCGGCCGCATGGTGCGCCTGGCGGCGGGCTTGATGCGTTCCACCAGCGCATCGCCGGCATCGATGTCGACGCCGGCATCGCGATAGGTGAGCGGGGACGAAGGTGAACTGGGAGCAGTCAAGATGGTGTCCTTGGAGGCGCGGGCGAAATGAAGTTGAACAGCGTGGATCGGCGCCGGATGGGCGATAATCTGTGCCGAAAACCACAGCTAATACGCGAATTTTACCGGAAATGACCTCGTCTCCAGATGCCCGACACGGCCCCCGCCGGCAACCCGCCCCGAGGCTTGCCGTGTGTCCTCGCCGGCCGCGCACGCCGGCACCGGCCGACCGCCGCCGGGGTTCCTGAATGGATACGCCGCGGCAGCAGATGCTGCTCGACCTGAAGCCGGAGCAGCCTGCCACCCTCGAAACCTTCGTCATCGGCAGCAACGCCGAGCTGGTCGAGCGTTTGCGCGGCCTCGGCAGCACTTCCAGTTTCGAAGCCATCTACCTCTGGGGCGATGCGGGCTGCGGCAAGAGCCACCTGCTGGCCGCCACGGCGGCCGGCGCGCGCAGCAGCCGGCCCGTGCTGCACCTGCCTGCAGCCGAAGCCGCGGCCGAACTGCCGCTCGCGCCTGGCAGCCTGCTGGTGATCGACGACATCCAGCAACTCGACGCCGATGCCCAGGTGGCACTGTTTCGCGCCTTCAACGCGGCGCGCTTCCTCGGCCTCGCCCTGCTGCTGGCGGGCAACGAGCCGCCCCTGCGCCTGGCCCTGCGCGAAGACCTGCGTACCCGCATCGGCCAGACCCTGATCTACGAAATCCAGTCGCTCTCGGACGATGAAAAAAGCGCGGCCCTGCGCCGCCATGCCATCGAACGCGGCATGCTGATGGACCCCGGCGTGGTGCACTACCTGCTGCGCCACGGCCGCCGCGACCTGCCCTCGCTGATGGCCATGCTG
>CAIZHL010000173.1 GCA_903932755.1 uncultured beta proteobacterium | reverse complement strand
CCGGACGTGCCCTACGAGGATCTGCGCGGCATCCAGGTCACGCGCCTGGGACGCCGCCACAAGGCGGAGCCGGCGGTCAAATCGGTCAGCCCGCGCGGCGAGACCCTGTACTGGATCGGTGCCGCCGGTCCGGCCGCCGACGCTGGTGAAGGCACCGACTTTTACGCCGTCGAGCATGGCTGGGTGTCGGTTACCCCGCTGCAGATCGATCTTACCCACGCGGCTCAACTGGCCGACGTGCGCCACTGGCTCGGACCGGATCGATGAATACCGCTGCGCTTACCGGCATCGGCATGACTTCGCAGCGCACGCGGACGCGCATGATCGAGCGCCTGCGCGCTCAGGGCATCAGCGACCCCCGTGTGCTGCATGCGATGGACCTGGTGCCGCGGCATATTTTCATCGAACCGGCACTGGCGAATCGTGCCTATGACGACACCGCGCTGCCGCTGGGTTTCGGCCAGACGATTTCGCAGCCGTTTGTGGTGGCGCGCATGATCGAAATCCTGATCGCCGGACGCGAACTGGGCAAGACACTGGAGATCGGTGCCGGCTGCGGCTACCAGGCGGCGATCCTCGGGGTGCTGTCGAAGCAGGTATTCGCCGTCGAACGCATCGCCCCCTTGCTGGCGCGGGCGCGCGAAAATCTCAAGCAAATCAGGCTGTCGCATATCCGCCTCAAGCACGCGGACGGAAATCTGGGACTGCCGGAGGCCGCGCCGTTTGACACCGTCATACTGGCGGCTGCTGCAGCCGCTGTGCCGCAGACGCTGTTGGCGCAATTGGCGCCCGGCGGACGGCTGGCGATGCCGCTGGGGACCGCGGAACAGGTGATCTGCCTGTTCGAACGGACCGACAAGGGTTTTGTCGAAACGCGCTTCGATGCGGTGCGTTTCGTACCTCTGTTGCCGGGAGTGGAATGAACGCGTTGCGCCTTGTCCTGGCCCTGCTGCTGCCGCTGATCGCCGGCTGCGCCAGCCATACGCCGGCGCCGGTGGTCGATCGCAGCGCCGGGGCGGCGGCTGAAAAGCCGAAACTGGCGGTGCCGACGGCACTGGTTGCGCCGGATGCCGGCGCCGGATATCACAGCGTAAAGAAAGGTGAGACGCTCTACAGCATCGCGCTTGACCACGGCCAGGACTACAAGGATGTGGCCGCATGGAACAACCTCGACAACCCCAACCTGATCAGGATCGGCCAGCAACTGCGCGTCTCGCCAACCGACAGTGGCGCCGTGGCAGTGGCGAAGCCGGTGATCGCCAGCGCTCCGGTCGAGATAAAGCAGGTGGCGCCGGCTGTCACCGCTACCCGCAGCACGGTTAGCAGCAACACAGAGACCCTCAAGCGCGAACCGAAGGGTGGCAAGCTCGCCTGGTCGGATGAAGCCCTGGCCAAGGCGCGGCAGGGCGATGCGGCGCCGAAGCCGGTAGAAACCAAAGCCGAGGCCAAGCCGGGGGAAGCGAAGCCGGAAGCCAAACCGGTGGAGGCCAAGCCGGCTGAAAAGCCGGCCCTTGCCGGCGATGAAGTCGAATGGATGTGGCCGGCCAACGGCAAGCTGATCGCACCCTACACCGAAGGGGCAAGCAAGGGTCTCGACATCGCCGGCAAGGCGGGAGATCCGGTGCTGGCCGCGGCGAGCGGAGTTGTCTCCTATGCCGGCACCGGTTTGCGCGGCTATGGCAACCTCGTCGTGCTGCGTCACAACGCAACCTATCTTTCCGTGTACGCCCACAACAGCAAGCTCTTGGTCAAGGAAAAGGACACGGTCGCCAGGGGCCAGAAGATTGCCGAGATGGGCAGCACCGACACCGAAAGCCCGCGCCTGCATTTCGAGATCCGGCGTCAGGGCAAGCCGGCCGATCCGCAGAAGTTTCTCCCCGCACGCTAGGACAACGGCAGACCCCCATGAGCGAGGCTTTCCTGACGGAGCGCGGCGGGGCCGACGCGGCGCCGGACTCTCATGATTCCGGGTTCGTCGAGGACATCACCCAGGTCTATCTGCACGAGATCGGCGCCACGCCGCT
>CAIZHL010000172.1 GCA_903932755.1 uncultured beta proteobacterium | reverse complement strand
TGCACCTTTGAACTCGTAGGAGCAATCCAGCTTCGAAGCGCCGGCCCTGAATCGCCGCGCATCTCGGCTCGCGCGGCAGAGTCAACCTTCAACAGCTCGCGCGCGGCGCGCAACACCTCAGCCTGTTCTGTCATAAGTCCTCGCGGAATCCCAGTGTTACCATTATTCAAGCCGTGCCTGCCCTCCCTATTGGGGTGACCGGTTAGGGCAACCGGGGGTGGCAACCCCCGTTTGCCCGCCTTCTATAGCAATCCGCGCTCAGCAAACGAAAGCGCAGTGCCTCCGGCCACGATGAAGTGGTCCAGCACCTTGATATCGACCAGCGCCAGCGCCTGTTTAAGACTCTGTGTGAGCATTTCATCGGCCCGGCTTGGCTCTGCAACTCCCGAAGGGTGATTGTGGGCAAAGATCACAGCACCGGCATTGTGAGCCAAAGAGTATTTAACGACCTCCCTCGGATAAACACTGGTCTGCGTGAGCGTGCCGGAAAATAACGCGTCGAACGCGATCACTCTATTTTGTGCGTCTAGGTACACGCACCAGAACTCTTCCCGCTCCTTTCCGGCCAGCGCGATGCGCAGATAGTCGCGTACAGAAGCCGGCGAAATCAGCGCGCTTTGAAATCTCGCCCGCTCGCCCAAGATGCGAAGTGCAGCGCCAATGACTTCGTTGGCTTCCTGCGATGCCAGGACGGCGGCAAGTTGTCGCGATAAGCGACGATGCCCAATGCTTTCCGGTTTCATAAAACCCCCTATTGGTTAGAAAAAAGTGCGTGGCAACGCACATCCCCAATGGTATGAATATATACATTGTATGCAAGCTAACTTGCGCTTTTAATCATCATTTGAGGCGCTCAAGAATTGAGCCCAATAGAAGTTACCGACAGCCTCGTGGTCGATCTAAACGCGGGTCGCTACTACTATTCCGCGCAGAAAAAAAAGCATTCTTTTGCCCAGAGGCGGGGCCCGGGGGGAATCAGAAAAACCATCCCCGCCCCCATGCATACCCATCTCATGCATGGATTGGGTCTCGACCAGACTTACATCCCTTGTATGCCCTCTAGCCACAAAGAAATACGCGCAATATTGCAACGTGTACTTTCGGCAAAGAAGATGCATCCGTTGCCGTGTCCATGACTTCTGCTGTCCGGCTCATTGCATGTTCGGCAGCAACGCACCGGGAGCGGCCATTGGCGGCGAGGGACTCTACTTCAGCACCCGGCCACAAGCGGACCTTCGGCCCCGTGCCCGATAGCGGCCATTCGCCTTAAAAATTAATCCACAGCTGTCCGGCATATTGGAGTTGTTATACTGACAGCAGAAATACTAAATGACTGAAATTAATGAAATTTAAAGCGAAGAGTTCGCGTCATCAATATCATCTGTTATACGGACCCCAGTGTCCGTGTAAACACTGTTGGACCTCATGAGACTCGCTTGGCCTGCGAAGTATTTTCTAGCTACCTTGCCGGTCGCTCTTACGTTCGGTGGGTGGCGCCTAGCCGATTGGGCTTACTCGTACTATCACTGCAGGGGCGGACTCAAAGACCTACAGCCCTGCTTCGCCGGTTCCGTGGACATCACCGGGTTCATCGGCATCGGGTTGTTCTTTTGTCAGTTGCTGTGGGTTCCAGCCGCTATTCTTTCGGCCGTATTAGCCCTCGCGGTCTTCGAGAAACACAATCGAGAACGAATTGCCAAAGGTCCGTCGCCCTTGACACATGTTCGCTGTCCCGACTGTGGGAAGATCATTCCAAGAGAATCGAGCGTTTGCCAATACTGTGCGTGCAAGCTCATTCCAAACGCAACAAATTCGGAGTCAGTCAGTTGAGGTCCAACCCATCCATCAACCCGGACGCTGCGCGTTGAAGCCGCGCAGCGCCGGTTATGTCAGACGTTGGGCCTAGTCGCTAACTCGGCGGCGCAAACATGGGGTTCATTCTTAGATCGCTGAACATCGCAGTCTTCGCGGCCTTCTGGCTATCGTTCTTGCGCCCGGGAGTTCCTGTTGTCGAGTACATCCTTGATACACCGCTGATTGGAAATCTTCGCGATAGCGATGAATCTCTTCTTCACGCCTTTGCGGACTTTTTTGTCCCCGGTGTTCTTCTGTACTTTGTACTCCGTTTCGTAGCCATTGAACGGTGGGCCAAGGTTAGTCCCACTGCGCATACGCAGTTGTTGATTGCGAACGCACTCATTGTCTCTGTGTTTTTTTTGGCAGCCTCTGATCCCTCGCTCGGCCTTCCTATTGCCGTTTTTTTCGGTTTGCCAGCAATTATTTTTTCGCTAACCGGGACAACGACACTACTTTTCGAGGCCGCTGCTAACCACGAAACCGCCAATCCGGGGTGGCGTCAGCCAGTCTCAGGGACTGAAATCAAGTTTGCACTCGTTATCGCGTTGGCAGGTGCATTTATTCTCGGCGGTCCCGTATTCCTTTCGTCGAATGGAGGAGTACAACTTATAGCCAAAAATCAAGAGTGGATGAAAGAGAAATGTCCCTCTGCTGGCGCTAAGGTAATTCGCCCCTTTGTCGGTCCGCTTTTTATTGATGAGTCCACAAAGCAGTACACGTCACGCTGGACGATTTCGGATTCATCGCTTAGCGTTGATCATTTGGAGGCAATGCTGGTCAAAGATGTTGGTGTCGCGCAAGTGGAATGGAGTTACCTCGATCCCAAAGGCAAGGCGATTCAATACCGTGTTTATCGCAAAGTCGGTTCCGAGTACAAATATGAGTCAGTCGATTCTGTTTCAGCCTCATACGTCGTCAGGGCAAAATCAATAGTGGAGAAAGAAGTATCCGAGAACAGGAGTATTAAGGGATTTGAAATCTCTATCGTCGATATTGCAACGGATCAGACAACAGCAACACTTAGGTTTTTTATGAGCAGGTATCCTCGTCTGGTTTGCGGCCAAGGCTACGGCACACTTGACCTTGGCAAGTTCTTCCGTCAGGCATTTGGACGGGAGTCGTGATGAGAGCAACCTATATTGCCCAACCCATCCATCAACAAGGACGCTGCGCGATGAAGCCGCGCAGCGCCTGTTATGTCAGACGTTCCTGAACGTCTGCTTTCCTAGACCGCCTACGTCCGCTTAGGGCACGCACCTGCCGGATAGCGTCAAAACCTGAGTGCCTCTTCCTCAGTCTTGAAGAGCCGTACACCCTGAGGCGGTTGGCCGTCGTTTTCTGCCGAGCCTCAACATAAATGAATACGGAGTAAACTTTCATCTGCCAGGGGGATTACAAGTGGATGAAACGCTGCATCGCGCCCTAGTTGAGTTTTCTGAGAAGGAAAGTCAGCTAAACGAGCTTGATCATGCGGCAAACCTTTACCCGAATCTGCAGACCGAACTGGCACAGGAGGCGGCAAAGAGAATTGTGTGCCCCAATTGCGGGGCAAAGGCCGGGGTAGACATTATCTACGGCTATCCCGGTGGAAAGATGACCAGCAATACAATTCTCGGCGGCTGTATCGTGCACCAAGACTCTCCAAAGCATGGGTGCCTGCAATGCTCGCATCGGTGGGGACTCAGGGAGTGATCAGAACGCCCGGCACCTCTAAGCACATGAAACGCTAGATTTTTGCTCGGCGTGCAAGTTCGCTCATGCTGATCCCCAGGGACCGGAGGATTCGGAGCAAGTTGATGACAGTGATGTTGTGTTCACCGCGCTCTATGCCGCCCAAATAGCTACGGTCTACTCCCGACTCGTTCGCCAATCCTTCTTGAGACAGCCCTTTCTCGCTACGGGCATCTTGAATTGCTTGTCCAAGCGAAATCAGTACAGGATCGCCAGCATGTTTTGGGGAGGGCTTTGCCATTCCCGAATGCTGAATTCTTGCGGTACATGACACCACGGGATAGGATACCCAGCCGGGCTCGCCAACAGCACGTATTTTTCATGCGCCTATTCTTCGATACCGAAATAGCTGGCATCAATCGCATTGAGGATCAACGCGTCGAGTGGACTTGGATACCTTTGCGATGCGTACTCGTTCTCGCCATTTTTCCTTGTGCGGCACAGGCAAACACCAACTTAGACCCCGGCGGCGCGATTGGTTTGGTCGTGTGGTTGCTGATTATTGGTCTTGCGTGGGGGTTCCTAAAGTCACTGTTCCAAAAAGGGAAGGCGCAAGCCACCTCAAAGTCTTACCAAGGCGCTTCGCGCCCAGTTGAGCCGCCGACGTCACCGACGGAATCGATTCAAACGCACTACGACAATCTGCAAGTTGCCCGCACCGCGAGCGACACGGTAATACGCTCAGCCTACAAGGGCTTGGCTCAGAAATACCACCCTGACAGATTTGATGGTGATCCAGCGCATGCGGAGCGGATAATGAAGTTCCTGAACGAAGCGTATGCTGTGCTGTCCGACCCGGTTCGCCGGAAGGAGCACGACAAGTGGATTGATGAGCAGCAGGGAACTGTTGCGCGTCTCAGCCCGAGTGAGGTGGACGTGCCTCCCGATCCAGAATGGACGCGCCGAGCAAAGTGGCTGAAGAAGTACGGAGTAATGATGTTGTTAGCAACGACGCCAGGCCTGTTGTGGGCATTTGTTATTCTTCCTCTCGGTGGAACTCCGCCTCCTGCACAAGGAAGCTTGGCCTATTCGTTTGCGGCGATATCGGTGCTGGGTTGGGTTATCTCAGTAATCATGATGATTGTAGGCAGCATAGTCTTGCCGGTTGTGGAAGGCTTTATTCACGGCTTGCGCGATGATGGCAGTTGAAATGCGAATTGGAAATGCGGGTTGGCGGCTGCCAGTAGCGGTGGTAACTCCCCTGCGAACTCCAGCGCCGTAGGCGCTGCCAACCAAGCCGCAAGAGCATTGGGCTTATGAATCGCCCCTGACTTCCGAGAGCAATTTCAAACTCCCGCATCGAGAATGGCCGATCACGGGTGAACTCAGGCAGGCTGTTGAACCATGCGAGGAAGCGCGTTTCGAGCGGCGGCACCTTGGGTTTGCTCGCCGGGAGCGGTAGCTGCTTTTCGAGACTACGCAGATAGGCGCTACTCATGTATTGGTTTCCTTGTTCGATTGTGGATGCGGGTGCGTGCGTATATCGGGCTGCAGAGGGTTGACGGACGCTACCTGGGGGGGCGGGTCGGTGGTGGTCTATTGGGCGGGCGGGTTCTTCCCCCTTATTGGAGGGGGCGTCTGGTGCATTCGCAACGAAATACAGATACAGTTTCTGAAAAATGCACTACTACCCACCCCTAAAGAAGGGAATAAAGTCTTCAGCGTCATCATGCGCGGACCCGAAGAAAGGGGAATGAACTAAGCCGCACGTTTGACCTTCGGATTGATGTAGTACCGCTCAGCGGGTCTGCCGCCGGTTTGCTTGTCCTCGATCACGGTCAACCAGTTCATGTCTCGCAGCACGGTCAGCGCCGTGCCTACTTCCTCTGCCGTGCGCAGTCCTGCCCACTCCTTGACCAGGACATCGGACCGGGTGAATCCGGGCGCCAATCTTCCGGCCGTGATCTTGTTGGCCAGTGCGACGGCGCTTTGCATGGCTCGATTGGTAGCGGTGTGGTAAATCCGCCGCGCATGGGCCTCAAGGTAGTGAGTCCAGGCAACGGCGCGTTGCGCCGCGTTTTTGCCAATCGGGCCGGAATGTCCCGCAGCGAGGTGAAGGACAAGGGCCAACTTCGGGAAAAGAGAGCGGTATTTGCCCAGGTGCGCCAGCATGGCCGGATGTTCCTCGGAATCGGGGTTGCGGATGCGGTCTTCAAGTGCCTGCCGCCAATCATCAAAAATTTGCTGTGCAGTGTCATCGAACGGCAGAAAAGCAAGACCGTCCAGGCCAACGGTTGCGCCCACGGAGGCAGGATCAAGGGTGACAAATTTTCGGATGAGGGCTTCGTAGTGCTGCATTGATGCCCAATCAGGGTTGCGATCAACCTTGACGAAGGTTTTCAGGGGGTCGGGATACACCGCGAATTGGAATCGCGCCACAAGGCCGTCATCACCCCCGCCACCCGACACGGTGTCGTAGACGATCTGACGCAACACATTGGGTTGAATGGTGCCCAGCAACGATAGACCTACACGATCAGCACGAACATGATCGCGGCTAATGCGGTCAGTCGCATAACCCTCCGTGCCACTCCAGCCAGTCAGGTATAAGCCGCGTGCTTCCTTCTGGTTCTCCTTGTTCAGTGAATGGAACCAGCCCATCAGCTCGTCACGCCAGATCAGGAAACCATGCGGATTTGCTGCCGCAATTTTCACCAGCATTTCATAGGTGGAGTCGTTGACGACATAGCGCGTCATCGTGGGCTCAACGGGGAGTGGCAAGCCAATCGTCGCACTGCCGTGTTTAATCGCCGCTTTGAGGGCGTTGTCGTACGTGCCTTTCAGAAGCTTGTATTGCTCAAGGTCTGCGCGATACTGCTCGGCGGCCTTCTTGTCCATCTCGTAGAGCGGGCGCAGCATCTCTGACAACGGCGGTGACTTGACCGCGCTCGGCGGGCTGACAACCATCCCCCACGCGCCAGCTGGGACTACCCACGTGCCATTTGCGTAGGGCTTGCAACAGACACGCGAACCGAGAGCTGAAGCCAATGCCACCATGGCCGCAATCGCCGGAAAATCCACCGGGCAGCTCATGCGCTCTGCGACATCCTGAACATAGGCCGCGATCTGCTTGGGCAGGAGCTTGATAGGGAAGGGGGGAACTGGGGGCAGGCTTTCATCCAGCTTCTGCGGGTCGGGCCAGTCGGTATCGTTGGCAGCTGCAGCACCTTCGGGCGGCAGGTTGGCTTGGTAACGTCGTGCCCGGTCCAGTACTACGTCGTCGGCGAGAGGCGGGGAGACATGCAGCGTGTTGTAGTCGAGCAGCGTGCGCTCAATTGTTGCTTGATCCAGCCCCTTACCTCGCAGCTGACCTGCGTAGCTCAGAATCGTGGTTTCGCGGCCTTCGCCGTCATTGACAGCGACAGGTAGACAAAACGGACCGGGCGGCAACGGCGGGATGTTGGGCGGGAATGGACTGGCCGGCATTACGTTTGCCTTCTTTGGTGCTGCCGACTGAATCTTGGTGATCAACCATGACGGGGGCGCGGCGATCCGGCTGGCGTCCATCAGTTCGCACCCTATCCACTCATATTGCCTGCCACTGAAATGAATCGTGGGAGCTGCGCAGATGTAGCCGCCGGTGCCGCGAATATCGATTCCCTTCGCCAGCTTTTTTTGGGAATTGCGAATTTCTATCCCGTCGGGCATCTTGAACAGATAGTGGACGCCATTGCCGGTACGCTGGGTCAGGGTACCGGGAAGGCTGCCGTGCTCGGCTTCCCACTCTGCCAAGGTGACGTCGCCGCCATCCTTGTCGTCACGGTCGAGGGCGAAAAATCCACTACCTGCGCCCGTGGCGATGCCGAGGTTGTAGGGCTTGCCATCGAACCACTCGCGCAGCTTGTCAGGGGCAGTGCTGGCGTCGCCCACACCATGATGGACGAGTGTGCCGTAGGGGTGCTTTCCGGGTTTGCACTTGGGATTTTTCTCAGTCCCGCCGCAGGAGCAAACGCCATCTGCCTTGATGTAGTGAAGAGGAAGCACAGGGATGCCAAGGCTGGCATAGTGCTGTGCGTGCTGGAGTTTGGTAGTGGTCACCGCTGGTCCTTCCGAATTGGCGTGACACTCAATGCCCAGGCGGCAAGTTCGTCGGCGAGCAGGGATGGCAGACAGCACAGACGGACTTCCGTATGCACGGCAGCGGTTTGCATTGATGCGTACCAGAAGTCGTCTTGCGGGATGTTTGGCGCGAAGGCGAGAACGACGCGAATCCCCCTGCTCAATGCACAGCCGATTTCAATTAAGGTGCCGTAACAGTCGGTGTCCGTGATGTAGCCGAAAACAAGATCGGCGCTTTCAAGTGCCGCGTTGTTGTTGGCGATAATTTCTTCGCGGGTGAATTGCCGCTGCCCGCACTCGACTGGGGCAGAGGCGCCGTGACTGCCTGGGGAATGGTTGCAGCCGTGATCGCACGAGACGAAGAACGGCCCCACATAGCTAAATGCCTTGGTATGGATTGGCCCATCAGCCCAGATGTGGGCTCGAAGATTCGGGACTAGGATGTGACGCCAGTCATTCTTGGCGATCTTGCCGGCGAGGTATACGCGGGGGGCTCTCATGTCGCGCCCCCAGCCAATAGTTTTTGAATGTCCGCTACCCGCCAGGCTAGGCGGCCATGAATGCGGATTGGTCTGATAGGACCGTTTTCAAGGCAAGCCCATTTGCGTAGAGTTTGAGGGCTACGGTTGATGAGCGGCGCGGCCTCGTGCGTTGGCAGAATTTCGGGGAAGCCGGCGCGGTTGATCAGGTTGGCGATGAGTTCCATTCGTATCTCCTGTTCCGTTGGCACATGAGCGGGAATGCTCATGTCGGAACCGATACCGTGAAACTCGAATCGGCCTATGCGCCTATCAAGACCAATTCCAGAACTTTCAAAAAATGTTGAAACCTGCTCCCTGTCAGGGTTTTCTGTTGATCAATGATTCAGCACAAGCAATCGGCGTAGCATTCAATCGGCACGCCGATTCATTTTTTCTTCGCACCCTTAGTTGTACTTTTTCCAAACTCCAAGGCAGGGTGATTTCTTGATCTTTCGGCCTTCTTGCCCCTGCCGCCAGTCAGCCCTGATGGAGTCATCCTAGTGATGCTGGCAGCTGTAAGTTTTCCTCGCTCTGATTCATAGCCATTCCTCTCTGCCAGCTCCTTTATTTGCTCGGCAAGCTTGTCGACGGTATCTCCATCTTTCACCATGAACTTTGCCTGCCACGCTACCCACTTCTTAACCGCCTCACGACTGTTCTTTCCCTTTTGCATATATGGTTCACCATCTTCGCGCACCGCCTTCTGTTCGCCGACTATCGTTTCGCCATTGCCGACTGTTGGAGCAGGGGCCGCCTCGCCACCGTCCTCGCTAGGCATCGTCAGTGCATACTCGTCAATCCACGAGTGACATTTCAGCGCATTCTCACGAGCGATGTCCCGCCACTGCACAAGCGTGCGAGCTTGTTTGTCCGTCGCCGCCACCGACTGAAAAAAGGCCAAGAGTCGCCGGTAATCCTCGGGCGTTGATTCTCCGTCACCAGTTGTTGTGGTGTCTGGACTTACCTTCGGGTCGAGCGGGTTCTGGCCGCATAAGATCGTGGCAGCTACTTTCGGATCAACGTCCGGCATTTTCCAGAATAGGTCCGCGTCCAGCGTTTCGTTATACCAGTTGATTATTTGGTCGCGCTGCTGCTGCGGTTCATTCCTCGCCCTACTGTGTGCACGGTTTACCTGTTCACACTTGATTCGGAATTTTGTCGCCTGTTGTCGGTCGATTTCCTCGGCTCTGTTTCGCCGCTCGCCAGCGGAAAGGTCGGCCCACCTCGGGATATGGAACGTCGCGACGGCACGTAGTTCGCGTGGTAGCTTGGTCAGGGATTTGCTGAACCACTTTTCAAGCATCGGCGTTATTGTTTGGTAAGGCATGTGCCCCTTCATCGTGCGGTCATCGTCTGGGGAACCCAAGACAGGAAGGGTGCCCGCTGTTCCCGCTGTCGCGGCTGTCCGATGCTTGCTTGGTCAGGCGGCTTGCGGCTCGATTCGCAGGACGGCATGCCCGCCCACGGCTTGCGCGAAGCGTTCCACGGTGCGCATGGAGGGCGGGCGCTTGCCGCTTTCCAACCGAGCCACCACGCTCTGCGTTGTGCCCATGCGCTGCGCGACTTCGCTTTGCGACAGGCCTGCGCGCGCGCGGGCGGCAATCAGTTCGCGGGCGATGGAGTATTCGTCGGACAAGTCGTCATAGGCGGCGCGGGTCTTGGCGTCGTCGAGCAGTTCGCGTTTGAGAGTTTTCAGTGTCTTCATTTCACGGCCTCCAATCTTTTGCGGGCAGTTTCAATAGCGGCGCGCGGGGTGGTCTGCGTCTTTTTGGGAAATACATGCAGCACCAGAAGTGTGCGGCCATGGATGGCGGCATACACGGCGCGGGCGATGCCATCCCTGCCCTGCATGCGCATTTCCCACAGCTTGCCTTCCAGTGGCCGGATATGGGGCATGCCCACCTTGTGCGGGCCGAAGGTTTCGAGCAACTCGGCAATATGCAGGAAGCGAGCACGCATGTCTGCAGGCAAGGCTTTCAGTTCGATCTCTGCCAGCGGGTGCGTCCTGACTGTCCATGTGTTCATAGTATAGCCTTTTTGCTATGAGCGGCAACTACCTTCAATCCGGGCTGGGTGTGCTCGAACTCGATCCCGGCTTGTTCCAGAATCCATGCTTCGTACTTGCTATGCCAGACGGCGAGCAGTTCGAGCGGACGATTGATGTAGTGTTTCTCGGCGGTCGCATTCGGGGCGTGGCCCATGATTTGCGCGACGATGCCGCGCGGCATTTCGACCCATTCGGCAAGGCTGGCGAAGGTGCGGCGTAGGCCGTGCAGGGTGACATGCGATAGTCCGGCAACTGATAACGCGCGATTGTGGGGAATACGCGGTTCGGTAAGCCTGCCATCGGCGGCAGTGGGGCTGCTGAAAACCCATTCGTTACGGCGCGGGA
>CAIZHL010000171.1 GCA_903932755.1 uncultured beta proteobacterium | reverse complement strand
TACTCGCCCCCCTGCTTACAGCCGCGAGTGCATTGTTCGTCGCTGTTTTCGGAGACGTGGCCGAGTGGTCGAAGGCACGCCCCTGCTAAGGGCGCATCTGGGCAAAACCTGGATCCAGGGTTCGAATCCCTGCGTCTCCGCCAGAGAATCAGACAGGACGCCCCCCCGCGGGGCGTTTTGTTTTGGGAGGTGCCTCGCGTGGATTGGTGGCCATCCCCGCCGTCCCGCCAGCGCCGACTTTTGGGGGTTGTTTCTGCGATAATTGCCCCAGATGCCATCCCCCGCACCAGATACAGGCAGCGCCCGGCGCAGCCGCAGTCTTCAGTCCATGACCCCCTCCCCCGCCGCCCCACGCGTCGCCGTCGTGACCCCGACCCATCGCACGCCACCGCACTGGCTGCGGCAGTGCGCGCAGAGCGTCGCGGCACAAACGCTGCGCTGCCTGCATATCGTGGTTGCTGACGGCACGGCGGCGGAAGGGCTTGAGGATTCGCCGGCGATTCAGGTGGTGCTGCCGAAGAACTGCGGCGATTTCGGCGACACGCCGCGCGCGGTCGGGTCCTTCTATGCCGCCGGACTCGGCTGCGATGCCGTGGCTTACCTCGACGCCGACAACTGGTTCGACCCCGATCACATCGAGTCGCTGGTGGCGCTGCACCAGCAGAGCGGCGCGGCCATCCTCACCAGCCGGCGCCGCTTGCACCGCATCGACGGCAGCTACATGGCGGAATGCACCGGCTCCGACGGCGAGCAGTTCAGCGACACGAACTGCCTGCTGCTGTGGCGCCCCGCTTTCGGCCTGTTCCCGGTGTGGGCCCTGATGCCGCAGGGACTGCACGCCCTCGACGACCGCGTGATCTGGCTCAACGCCCTGAAGAGCGGCCTGCCGCGCGCCCATACGGGACGCGCCACGGTGGCCTACCGTGCCGGCCACGCCGGCTTCTACACGGGCGTCGGCGAGACACCGCCGGCGGAAGCATCCCGGTCACCGGCGATCGCCAATGCGCTGGCGCAATGGAAGGCCAAGGGCTACCCCGAACTCGCGGTGAAATGGGGTTACCGCAACTATCGGCCGCCCAACGCATGAGCAGCGCGAGCATTTATTACGCGGCGGACGGCTATCTCACGCAGCGGGAGCGACTGATGGGCCGCCATGCGGCTGGCGAAGGTTTTCTGAACGCTTTTTTCGCCACCGAACCTACGTCGCACTTCGAATGCTGCGCGGCCAACAAGGCCGCGGCGGGAGGTTTCCTCAAGCTGGCACGGCAGGTGCGTCCGGAGGCGACGGTCGGCTGGTTCGGGCACGATGGCCTGGCGCAGGCGGCGCGCACCGGCACGCTCTACCTGCCGGCGCCCTCGCTGGCGGACCAGGCGTGGCTGCGCGCGGCCGGCGAGCCGGGAGCGTTCAGCCTGTGCGGGGTGACGCACACGATTTCCTCGGACCGGGTGATGGACGAGTTGCGCGAGATGCTGACGGCCCCGGTCGAACCCTGGGATGCGCTGATCTGCACCTCGACGGTGGTGCGCTCCAGCATCGAGCGCCTGTTGCGGGAACGGGCGGAATGGCTGCACCGCAGGCTGGGGGCGACGCGCATGGTGATGCCGCAGTTGCCGGTGATCCCGCTCGGCGTCGACACCGTCTCCTACCGGCCCAAACCGCTGGCACGGACGGACTGGCGTGCGCGGCTGGGCATCGCCGAGAATGACGTCGCGCTGCTGTTCGTCGGACGCCTGAGCTACCACGCCAAGGCACACCCGGGGCAGATGTTCGAGGCCGCGCAGGCGCTGGCACGCAGCCTGGAGCCGGGGCGCCGGGTACATTTCATCCTCGCCGGCTGGTATGCCAACGACGCCATCGCCGAAGCCTTTCGCGCCGGGGCTCAGTCCCTTTGCCCGTCGGTGCAGCTGCACGAGGTGGACGGGCGGACGGCGGATGCGCGCTTCGACGTCTGGTCGGCGGCCGACATCTTTTTCTCGCTGTCGGACAATTACCAGGAGACCTTCGGCCTGACGCCTCTGGAGGCGGCCGCCTGCGGCCTGCCTGCGGTGGTGAGCGACTGGAACGGATACCGTGACACGGTGATCGAGGGCCGCACCGGGTTTCGCGTGAGAACCTGGGCGCCGCCGCCGGGCACCATGGGGGACCTGGCCAACGCCTATCATGCGGGGACGATGAACTACGACCACTACATCGGCCACACCTGCCTTCCGGTATCGGTCGACATGCGCGAATGCGTGGAACGCCTCGTCGCGCTGGGCAATTCGGCGCAACTGCGGCAGTCGATGGGCGAAGCGGCACGGCGCCACGCGGTGGAAAATTTCGACTGGAAGGTGATCGTCGGGCGTTATCGCGAACTGTGGCGGGAACTGGCGGCCATCCGTGCCCGACTGCAGGCAACCGCACCGCGGCCGCCCCGGCTGCGTTTGCCCGATCCGACACTGCTCTTCAGCGATTACCCCAGTCGCTCGCTGGCGCCGGAACTGCGCCTGGTGTCCGGCGCCGCCCCGGCCGCTGCGCTGGAAATGCTGGAGGCTCACCCGCTGTGGAATTTCGGCCGCAGTTCGCGGCTGCCGTCGGATCGACTGAAGGTCCTTGTAAACTTGGCGGCTCGCAACGGTGGCGCGACGGTGGCGGAATTGCTGGCGTCGGCTGACGGCGCGACGCCCGTATCATGGCGCTCGGTGGGATGGCTTATCAAGTCGGGGCTGCTGCAGCTTGCGCCGGCCGACTCTGACGGAGTAGGAAAATGAAGAAACTGCTTGGACCCTATCGCTACGTGATCGCCTATGCGGCGATCGCGAGCTTCGTTCTCGACGTGCTGCTGCTGACATCGCCGATCTACATGATGCAGGTGTTCGACCGGGTGATGACCAGCCGCAGCGAATCGACGCTGATCTGGCTGACGCTGCTGGCGACCGTGCTGCTGCTGATCTACCTGGCCATAGACTGGCTGCGCGGACGCATGATGACCAGCTTGAGCCGGGTGCTGGACCGCGTGCTGTCGGAACGGGTGCTGCGGGTGGTGATGGAAGATGCCGCCGCGCCGCGGCCGGGCAAGCACGCATTCCTGATGCGCGACGCGACGACGCTGCGCGGCTTCATCGGCGGGCCGGCCTTCGTGGCTATGCTGGAGGCGCCGTGGCTGCCCTTCTTCCTGCTGATCATCTATCTGGTGCACCCCGTGCTGGGCTGGATCGCGATCATTTCCTCGGTGGCGCTGATGGTGCTGGCGATAATCAACAACCGGATCAGCCAGAAGCCGCTGGAGGAACTGCAGAAGGTCGGGCGCCAGGCCGGACAGTACGTCGAGTTGAGCCTGCGCAATGCCGAGGTGGTGCGCGGCATGGGCATGTTCCCGGGTCTGGTGGCGCGCTGGGGCAAACTCAATCGCGACTCGCTGCGCCTGCAGTTCGAGACCGGCAAGGTGACGGCGCTGGTGATGGGAATCAACAAGTTCAGCCGCCAGTTCATCCAGATCATCATGCTGGCGGCCGGCGTGACGCTGGTGCTGCAGTACAACGCGACGCCGGGCGTGATCATCGCGGCGACCTTCATCCTCGGCCGCGCGCAGATGCCGCTCGACCAGTTGATCTCGGGCTGGAAGTCGCTGGTGGATGCGCACGCCGCCTACCGCCGGCTCGACGAGGGCCTGGCCAAGATCGAAAGCGGCGAGCGCTTGCGACTGCCCGATATCGAGGGCAGGGTCGAGGTGGAACGCGTTACCTTCGGCGTGGTGCCCGGCGCCCCCGCCATACTCAAGGGCATCCAGTTCCAGATCGAGGCCGGCGAGATGCTGGGCCTGATCGGGCCCAGCGGCTCGGGAAAATCCACGCTGGTGCGCCTGCTGACGGGCGTATGGCCGCCGGTATCGGGCGCGGTGCGCATCGACGGCGCCGACGTGCGGCACTGGCAACCCGAAGAAATCGGGCCGCAGATCGGCTATCTGCCGCAGGACATCGAGCTGTTCCCCGGCACCGTGGCGGAGAACATCGCGCGGATGGGCGAACCCGACAGCGACGCGGTCGTGGCCGCGGCGCAGCTGGCCGGCGCCCACGAGATGGTGCTGCGCCTGAACAACGGCTATGACACGGAGATCGGCGCAAGCGGTGCCGCGCTCTCGGGCGGCCAGCGCCAGCGCATCGGTTTGGCGCGGGCGCTTTACGGCCAGCCGCGCCTGGTGATCCTCGACGAGCCGAACGCCTACCTCGACGCGGAAGGCGAGAGCATCCTGGTGCAGACCTTCCACCGCCTGCGCGAATCGAAGGTGACGCTGATCGTGGTCACGCACAAGCCGAGCCTGCTGGCGGAAGCCGACAAGCTGCTGGTGCTGCACGACGGCATGGTGCGCGCCTTCGGCCCGCGCGACGAGGTGATGGGCAAGCTGGGCATGGCGCCGCGATTGGTGGCGGGTACGGGACGCGTGGCGGAGGAAGCAGGAAAATGAGCATGCAACGCATTGCCCGCTGGGGAGCGACGGCCAAAGGCTGGTTGCTGCCGACGGCGGGATCGCACGATTCCGAGGAGGCCGAGGAGATGCGCCGCTGGGCGATATTCGGCATCCTGACGGTGATCATCGCGTCGCTGATTGTCACGGCATGGGCGGTCTGGGCACCCCTGCACGGCGCGGTGCTGGGCCAGGGCATGCTCAAGGTCGAAAGCTACCGCCAGACGGTGCAGCACCAGGAAGGCGGGCTGGTCAAGGAAATCCGCGTTCGCAACGGCAGCCGGGTCAAGAAGGGCGACATCCTCATCGCTCTCGAGGACTTGCGGATCGACGCCAGCGTGGACATCGTGACCCAACAGCTCTACTCGGAAATGGCAAAGAACGTGCGTCTCGCGGCCGAACGTGAAATGCGCCCCGTGCTGGACTTTCCGGAGGAACTGCTCAAACAGAAGCACGTCGCTGCAATCAGCGAAGCCATCGCCAAGGAACAGAACATTTTCGCCCAGCGGCGGGCATCGCTGCAGCACCAGCTTGGCATCATCCAGGAGCAGATCGTCGAGGCCGAGCGCGAGTCGAAGGCGACAGAGGAGCAAGTCGCGGCCGACGAGAAGGCCAACAAGCTGATGTCCGAGGAACTTGTGGCCAATGACGACCTGCTCAAAAAGGGCTTCATCTCCAACACCCGGATGCTGGCCTTGAGGCGTTCGCTCAACGACTACGAGGCCAGGCTGGGCGAACATCGTGCAGATCATTCGCGAGCCCGGCAGAAAAAGAACGATCTCAGGTTGCGCAGCGAAACGCTGCGCAGCGAGTATCGCGACAACGCGGCACGCGAACTCAAGGATTCGACGGACCGGCTGAATGAATACAGGCAGCGCGCCGTACCGCTGCGCGACATCTCCGTCAGGCAGAACATCACCGCCCCCGCCGACGGCGTCGTGGTCGACCTCAAGTTGCACACCGTCGGCGCTACCGTCGCACCGCGCGAGCCGCTGATGGATATCGTGCCGGACAACCAGCATCTGATCGTCGAAGCCAAGCTGCCCCAGGAATCGATCAGCGAGTTGCGCACCGGCATGCCGGCGGAGGTCCGCCTGACGGCGTTCAAGCAGCGCGTGACGCCGATGATCAAGGGTACGCTCACCTATATCTCGGCCGACGTCCTGAGCGATCCCGTGCCGGGTGGAGGGGCGGCGTTTCACTACCTGTGCCAGATCAAGCTCGATCCGGAATCGGTCAAGGAGGCCGGCATCACCCAGATGCAGCCGGGCATGCCCGCCGATGTCTACATCCAGACTCGCGCCCGCAGCGCCCTGCAATACCTGCTCGATCCGGTGATGGACTCGCTCAACCGGTCCTTCCGCGAAAAATAAGCGGCGCCGGAAATGCCCTGCCGGCCGAGGCGGAGGCTTGCATGATCCGGAAGCGTTGGGTCAAGAGGTTCCGGCAGCCTGCGGGAAACGCTTTGGCAAGGCGCTCCGGCAGTCTCGCCCTTCGGCGCGGCGCCGGGCAGCGGGACGGTCAATTGCCGATCTTGATGGCAAAAACCTGACGCAGCGGAACATCGAGCAAGACCTTCATCTTCCTCAGGTAGATATTGAGGAAGGCATCGATGGCAGGTTTCGGCATGTTCAGGGGATCTTGCATGCCTCTGGGTTCCATCGACCAGAGATAGTCGTCGAAGATCATCAAGCCGCCGACCCGCAACAGCTGAAATGCAAGGACCGCGTCGGCCAGCACATCGGGCGCCTGGTGCGAGCCATCGACATAGATGAGATCGGCAGGCTCGCCCTTGGCCGCAACCAGTTCCGCCAGGGCGAGCGCCGATGCCTTCTTGTGCTTCACCAGTGTTACGGGGTGGGCGGCAGAACCGCTGGCCAGTGCGACATTGCTGTCAAAGCGTTCTTCCACCGCGCTCATCCCGTCGCGGACATGCTCCACCCCGCCCTCCCAGGTATCGATGCAGTGAATCCTCAGGGGGTGCTTGGCGGAGCAGCTACGGATCAGGTCGCACGTGCTCTGGCCTTCGTAGGAGCCGATCTCGATGATATGGGCGGGATTCAGGCGCGGAATGACCTGGTCCCAGACCTTCTGGTTGAACTTGTGCCAGTCGTTGCTGAACTGATAAGCCGTTTCGCTCACGCGATCCCCTTATGCCGGCCGGTGTGCGGCGCCGAGCGACGGAATCAGGTCGGTTTGGCGGCAAAAACCAAGGATGTCGTCGACGCAACCGGGAACATCGCGGGCCGCAGTATCCAGCACCACCTCTGCCTCAATGGGAGCTTCGTATGGCGAGTCGATGCCGGTAACATGACGGATCTCGCCGGCGCGGGCCTTGCGGTAGAGCCCTTTGGGATCGCGCTGTTCGCAGACAGCCAGCGACGCGTTCAGGTGCACTTCGACGAACTCGCCGGCACCCAGCAGGTGCCTGACCATGGCCCGGTCGCGGGCGAAGGGTGAAATGAAACCGGCGATGACGATCAGACCGGCGTCAACCAGTATCTTGCACAACTCGCCGACCCGACGGATGTTCTCGACGCGATCGGCATCGCTGAAGCCGAGGTCGCGGTTGAGTCCGTGCCGGATATTGTCGCCATCAAGCAGGTAGCAGCGATGTCCGCTGGCGAACAGCCGCTCTTCGAGGGCGCCGGCAAGTGTGGATTTTCCGGAGCCGCTGAGGCCGGTGAGCCAGATCACGAACGGGCGCTGGTCGTTGTGCCGGGCGCGATCCCGTCCGGTGATGCTGTGCGGATGCCAAACGAGGTTGTTGGGATTATCCATGCGTGCAGACAATGCAATTTGATGAGAGCCGGATTATATCGGGCAGGCCGGGCCCGGGCACGCTCCGGCGGCAAGCGATGAACAATGCCGGGCGGCTTCGGTAGCCTTGATCGCTTCCGGCATCGGCGAGCCTCGCCGTGCCGCGAGCGCC
>CAIZHL010000170.1 GCA_903932755.1 uncultured beta proteobacterium | reverse complement strand
GCTGTACACCAACCAGAAGACCGCCAAGAAGAACTGCACGGTGATGTCCTACCAGGCGCCGCCTGCCGCACCCGCAGCACCCGCAGCCGGCGGCGCCAAGCCGCGTGCCTCGGCAACGCCGACGCCCGGCGATTTCCCGCGGGTTACCGGCAGCGAACAGAAAGCCCGCGACGGCGACCGTCGCGCGATACTCGACAAGGAACTCGCCAACGAGTTGCAGAACCTCGAAAAGGCCAAAAAAGCCCTGTTCGACGCCGGCAACCAACCTGCGGACAAGCTGCAGCCGCTGCGCGATACCGTGGCGCTGCATGAACGCAACGTCGAGTCCCTCAAGAAAGAGCTCGGCAACCTGCGCTGACTGCCGGCAGCCCGAACCGAATATTTCAACTGGTGCGCTTCTTGCAGCTTGCGCCTGTGATGAACCCGAACAGCACCACCACCTTCGACGCCTTCAGCGGACTTGACCTGCTGTCCTCGGCCGTCGTCCTGGTCGATGCAAAGCTGGTCATCCGCCACCTCAACCCCGCGGCGGAGAACCTGTTTGCGGTAAGTTCGCGCCAGCTCCTCGGCCACCCCCTGCAACGCCTGATGGGCGAGCCGCCGGAACTGACGTCCGCGCTCGACAACGCCCTGAAAAACAACTGGAGCTACACCGGCCACAACATCCTGATCGAACTTACCCAGGACCTGCACCTGCATGTGGACTGCACGGTGACGCCGGTGGAGACCAGCAATGCGCGCCTGCTGCTGGAAGTGCGGCCGATCGACCAACAGTTGAAGGCGGCGCGCGAGGAGCAGCTGGCCCAGCAGCAGCAGGCCAATCGCGAACTGGTGCGCAACCTGGCGCACGAGATCAAGAACCCGCTGGGCGGCATCCGCGGCTCCGCGCAGCTGCTGGAACGCGAACTGGCCAGCGAGCAGCTGAAAGAGTACACCCAGGTCATCATCCAGGAAGCCGACCGCCTGCAGGACCTGATGCAGCGCCTGCTCTCCTCGCATCGCGTGATGCAGCCGGCCCTGACCAGCATCCACGAGATCCTTGAACGCGTGCGGCGGCTGATCCACGCCGAATACCACGATGTCAGCGTCCGCCGCGACTACGATACCTCGCTGCCCGACATCACCGGCGATCGCGAACAGTTGCTGCAGGCCATCCTCAATATCTCGCGCAACGCGGCACAGGCCCTGCAAGGCAAGGGCGAAATCATTTTCCGCACCCGCGCGGCGCGCCATGTCACATTGGCCAAGAAGCACTATCAGCTGGCACTCGAATTGCAAGTGATCGACAACGGCCCGGGAATTCCGGAGAACATTCGCGACAAGATTTTCTATCCGCTGGTTTCGGGCCGTGAAAACGGCAGCGGCCTCGGCCTTACCATCGCCCAGAGCTTCATCCAGCAGCACGGCGGTACCATCGAAGTCATTTCGCGTCCCGGTCGCACCTGCTTTTCGCTGATGCTGCCGCTGACACGCAAGACCAGGAACAAGGAAGAACTATGAACCACACATCCCCCGGCCCCTTCTCCGAGAGAAGGGGTGACCACGGTTCGCTGCGCTCGCAGGCTTTTGGCGGGTCTGCCTTGGGGCGGCCCGGCG
>CAIZHL010000169.1 GCA_903932755.1 uncultured beta proteobacterium | reverse complement strand
CACCGTCGATGGCATCGAGAAATTGAATGCAACCTTGCAGAAGCTGCTGTCGAGCACCGTCGATGCCGAAGCCATGCAAGCGGCTGCGCTGGTAGGACGCCAGGTGATGGTGGCCGGCAGCGGCCTCAAACTGACTGCCAGCGGTGCGGTGGGCGGCATGGAACTGGCGGCTGCGGCGGACCAGGTGGTGCTGACCGTCAAGGATTCCAACGGCTTGCCAGTCAAGACCATTGAACTCGGCGCGCTCGACGCCGGCGTGCACAACTTTGCCTGGGACGGCAAGACCGACTTGGGCGCCCAGGCGCCGAATGGCAACTACAGCATGGCGATTGCCGCGAAACGCGGTACCGAGAAGGTGGATGTGTCGCCGCTGGAACTTGCCGGAGTGGTCAGCGTTAACCGAAGCAGCCAAGGCGTGACGCTCGACCTCGGGCAGCTTGGCCTGGCAACAATGAACGACGTCAAACAAATTTTTTGAGCGGGAGAAGAACATGGGCTTTCAGCAAGGTTTAAGCGGTCTCAACGCCTCTTCCAAGGCGCTTGATACCGTCGGCAACAATATTGCCAACTCGGGAACGATCGGCTTCAAGAGCGGTTCGGCACAGTTTGCCGACGTGTTTGCCGCGTCGTTGAGCGGTGCAGGTGCTGCGCCGGTTGGAATCGGAGCCAAGGTGTCGGCCATCGTTCAACAGTTTTCCCAGGGCAATATTTCCGTCACCAACAATCCGCTCGATACTGCAATCAATGGCGGCGGATTCTTCCTGATGGATGACGGCTCGGGCGGAACGGTCTATGGGCGGAACGGCCAGTTCCAGCTCGACAAGGACGGCTTCATCGTCAACTCGCAAGGTTTGCAGCTCAAGGGCATCGCAGCCGTCAATGGAGTGATCGCCGCCGGTTCGCCAGCGGTGCCGCTGCGCTTGTTCGACCCGACCCAGAGCTTGTCCGGGACACCTCAAGCGACCGGTGGCAGCAGTTCGGGGAGCGGGATCCAGGCCAACGTCAACCTCGACTCCCGCCTGGGCGTCCCTGCCACTCCGGTATTCAACTACAGCGATCCGACCTCATACAACCAGTCGACGGCGACGACCGTCTATGACAGCCTTGGAAATCCCCATACATACTCGATGTATTTCGTCAAAGGCGATGGCGGCGCAAGCGTCGTTGCCGCCGCTGCTGCAATCGGCGCTGCGGCCGGCGGGCCGATCGTTTCGGATCCGGTGCCACAGGCAGCCGCGATTGCTGCTGCGAGTGCTGCTGCCGCGGCTGGCAGCAGCGCCGCGGCCATCGGTGCTGCCGCGAGTGCGGCCGCCCTTGCCGCGGCGCCCCCGGCCACTGCTGGCGAAGCCGCCGCTGCAAGTGCTGCGGCGATTGCGGCCATACCGTCCGCAGCCCCGAATACATGGCAGGTTTACGCTACGGTCACGAATCCGGCGGGTGCGGTGCCACCATTCACGGACTTGTCCGCGGGCGGTGCAATCGCCGTAGGCACGATGACCTTCAATACTTCGGGTGCGCTCGCATCTCCGGCGTTTGCGGTCGCGCTTACCGATGCGCAGCTCGGGTACTCCGGGGCGGTTGCCTCGCCCCAGACGTTTCCACTGGACTTCTCCGGTTCTACCCAGTACGGCACACAGTTTGCGGTGAACGCCATGATCCAGGATGGATATGCCGCGGGTACGCTGGCAGGCTTCAATATCGGCAAGGATGGATTGGTGCTGGGTCGTTATACCAATGGGCAGACCAAACCAGTGGGCCAGGTCATCCTTGCCAGCTTCCGCAATCCTCAGGGCTTGCAGCCGCTGGGCGACAATCGCTGGGCGCAATCGCCGACGAGCGGTGATCCGATCGTAGGAGGGCCGGGGTCCTCGGGTCAGTACGGCGTACTGCAGGCCTCGGGGCTCGAAGATTCCAACGTGGATCTGACCGCCGAACTGGTCAACATGATTACCCAGCAGCGGGCATACCAGGCCAACGCACAGACGATCAAGACGCAGGACAGCATTCTGCAGACCCTGGTCAACCTGCGTTAAGAATGATGTGCAGCCATTTAGTCGGTCCTGACGATACGGCGGATCGTGCGACGACAAAAAATGCGGCGATGAACCGGGCGGCGACATGGACAGACTGATCTACACGGCGATGAGCGGGGCAAGCCAGACGCTGAATCGGCAGGCGGCGGTGACACACAACCTCGCCAACGCAAATTCCACCGGCTACCGGGCCGAGGAGCATCGCTTGCGTGCCGTTCAGATACAGTCAACTTCTTTGCAGAAGGGCCTGGCTACGCGCGCTATTGCCGTCGATGCCAGCACCCACACCGACTACACTTCCGGCCCGATGGTGACCACCGATCGGCCACTGGATATGGCCGTGCGGGGAGCCGGCTGGATCGCCCTGCAGATGCCGGACGGCAGCGAGGCCTATACCCGTGACGGCAGCTTCGAACTCGATGTGAACGGAGTTGTCCAGACCCGCAGCGGCGTGCCGGTGCAAGGAGACGGCGGGTCAATTACCGTCCCTCCGGAACAAAAAATCAGCGTCGGCGTCGATGGCACGATCTCCGCCTTGCCCGAGTCAGGCGCCCAAAATACGGTAAGCGTCATCGGCCGGGTGAAGCTCGTCAATCCGCCGGTAGCCGATCTGGTTCGCGGCGGAGACGGCCTGTTTCGACTGCAGGACGGCTCCGCTGCGCCGGTCGATGAAAACGTCAAGCTCGCGACCGGGACTCTCGAAGGCAGCAACGTCAATCCGGCCGAACAAATGGTGGCGATGATTTCGCTGGCGCGGCAATTCGAGATGCAAATGAAAATGTTGTCAACGGCGGATACCAACGACCGGGCCGCAACTCAAATCCTCGCATTGCGCTAGGAATTGGTCATGAGCCACGTTTCCGGAAACGCCAAGATTGAACTGAAGAAACAGACGACAAGCGGGAGACCCGAACCATGAGCTTTGCAGCGAGCCTGAGCGGATTGACCGCCGCTTCGAGGGCGATCGACGTCATCGGCAACAACATAGCAAATTCGCAAACCATCGGCTTCAAGAGCTCGAGCGTACGTTTCGCCGACGTGCTGGCCGCCTCGGCGGATGGAGAACCGTCGAGCGGAGCGGCGAGCGCCGGCGTCAGTGCCGAGATCATCAACCAGAAGTTCGACCAGGGAGTTGCGCTGCAAAGCGAAAATCCCATCGATATGGCGATCACCGGGCCGGGGTTCTTCCGCCTGAACAACGGCGGCGCGATAACCTATACCCGCGACGGCCAGTTCCGGCTGAGCTACGACACCGGCACGTCGGGCCAGTTCGCTCTCGTCAATCGCAACGGACTCAATGTGACCGGTTATGCGGCCGACTACGGCACCGACCCCCAGGGCGTGATCGTAACGACCGCCGCGCCGCAGGACATCCTGATCGATCCGGTCATGCCCGCCGCCGCCACCAGCCGGGTGCTGGTCGGCGCCAGCCTGGATGCACAGGCCGCCGTCCCGGCGGTCGCACCGTTCGCCGCGAACAATGAGCTGACCTTTAACGATTCGGCGGCGCTCACCGTGTTCGATGCGACTGGCGCCACCCACAACCTGAGAATCTACTTTTCGAAATCGTCCCCGGGAAATCTCTGGGATCTCCATACCACCCTGGACGGCATCGCGCAGACGGGGCCGGTGAGCCTGAGTTTCGATACCAATGGCTCGATGACGACCGCCATGCCGCTGGCAGCCCAGACCTATGCTCTCGGGGGTGGTGGCAACCTGTCAGTCACCCTCGACCTCGGCAAAACCGTTCAGTACGGCAATCCGTTCAGCGTCAGCTCGATCACGCAGGATGGCTATGGCGCAGGCGCGATTGACGGCGCGGTCGGCCTCCGCGTCGGCAACGATGGCGTAATTCAGGCCTTCTATTCGAACGGCGAGTCGCGCAAGGTGGCGCAGGTCGTGCTCGCCAATTTCAACAATCCCAATGCACTGATCAGCCTGGGAGACAACCAGTGGATGACGAATGCGGATCCGGTGAAGGGCTCCGGCGCGGAGCTTCTCGACACGCCGCTGGGCAGCCGTGGATTCGGCCTAGGCAGTATCCAGGGCGCCGCCAGGGAACAGTCCAACGTCGACCTGACGGTCGAACTGGTGGCCCTGATCGAGCAGCAACGCAACTATCAGGCGAGCGCCCAGACCTTCAAGATTCTCGATCAGGTACTGCAAAACCTGGCCAACGCCACCTGAACCCCGGCCGCACCATAACCTCTTTCGCCTTGTCAGGAGCAGCTCGCGATGATTCGCTCACTCTGGATTGCCAAGACCGGTCTGGATGCACAGCAGACCTCCATGGAGGTCATCACCAACAATCTGGCCAACGTCAGCACCAACGGTTTCAAGCGTTCGCGTCCCGTGTTCGAGGACCTGCTGTACCAGACTCTCCGGCAGCCGGGCGCATCCTCGTCGCAGACAACCGTGATTCCTTCCGGGCTGACGCTGGGCACCGGGGTGAGGGTGGTCGGCACCGAACATATCTTTAACCAGGGCAATCTGCTGAAAACCGACAATCCGCTCGACCTGGCGATTCAGGGCAACGGCTTCTTCCAGGTGGAGATGCCGGACGGTACGCTGTCTTATACGCGGGACGGCTCATTCACCAAGGACGCCAACGGCCAGATCGTCACGGCCAGCGGCTATCCCCTGAGTCCGGCCATTACGATCCCGGCGAGCGCCATCAGCCTGACGATCACCCGCGACGGAATCGTTTCATATACCCAGCAGGGCGTGACCACGCCGACCCAGATTGGCACGATCCAGCTTGCCGGCTTCATCAACAACGGCGGGTTGCAAAGCGTAGGGGAAAACCTGTTTGTTGAAACCGCGTCATCGGGAACGCCCACGCCGAACACGCCGGGGACCAACGGTACCGGCCTGCTCAACCAGGGTTACGTCGAGACATCCAACGTGAACGTGGCCGAGGAACTTGTGAACATGATCGTGGCGCAGCGGGGGTACGAGATGAACTCAAAAGCCATCACCACGTCCGATGCGATGCTGGCGCGACTGACTCAAATGTAACGGCAACGCGATGAATATCGGAGTACACCATGAATAAATCATCTTGCTGTCTTGTGCTGGTCCTTGCCCTGTACGGTTGCGTGACGACGGCTCCGTCGACGGCGGTGCACCAGCCGATGACCGCGCGGCCGACGCCTGCCACCGCTCCGAGCAGCGGTGCGATTTTCAGTGTTGCGACCGCGCGACCGCTTTTCGAGGATCGGCGTGCCCGCTTTGTCGGCGACACCCTGACAGTCAACATCCAGGAGAAGGTCCAGGCTTCGAAGAAGTCGGAGAACAAGACCTCCCGCAGCCAGACGGTTGATGTCAGCGTGCCGACCATGATCGGCCTGCCCTTCAAGAGCGTGCAGGGGACCACGCTGTCGGCGAACGACAGCAACAATTTCAATGGCAAGGGCGAGAACACGTCATCCAACGATTTCACCGGTACGCTGACCGTGACAGTCATCGAGGTTTTCCCCAACGGCAACTTGCTGGTCTCGGGAGAAAAGCAGATTGGGCTCAAGGAAGGCGAGGAGTTCATCCGTTTCTCTGGGGTGGTAAATCCGAATACGATCACCTTCGCCAATACCGTTGTTTCGACGCAGGTGGCCGATGCGCGCATCGAGTACAAGGCGAACGGATTCATAGACTCGGCCCAGGTCATAGGATGGCTCTCGCGCTTCTTCCTGACATTCCTGCCATTCTGAGGTGATCGACATGACGCGAACTAAAAAAAGCTTTCTGATGGTTCTCTGGGCGGTCATGACGCTGCTGCTCATGGACGCGGCGCGTGCCGAACGGATCAAGGATATTGCGTCGATTGCCGGCGTGCGCAGCAATCAGCTGGTTGGCCATGGCCTCGTGGTTGGTCTGGATGGCACCGGCGATCAAACCACGCAAACGCCGTTTACCGTGCAGAGCGTGATCAACATGCTGTCGGCGATGGGGGCCAATTTGCCGACAGCCCAGTCCCTGCAATTGAAAAACGTCGCCGCCGTGATGGTAACGGCCAACCTGCCGGCCTTCGCCCGTCCCGGACAGCTGATCGATGTCACCGTTTCGTCGATCGGCAACGCCAAGAGCCTGAAGGGCGGCACGCTGATCCTCACCCCTCTGAAGGGGGCAAACGGACAGGTCTATGCAATGGCTCAGGGCAATCTGATGGT
>CAIZHL010000168.1 GCA_903932755.1 uncultured beta proteobacterium | reverse complement strand
TCGTCGAAACCCAGTTCGCGGTAGAGCTTGACCGCGATGCGCATCGCCGGCAGCGTATCGAGCAGGATTTTGCGATAGCCGATCTGGCGCGCGGCGCGGATGGCCGCCAGCGCCAGGTCGCGGCCGACGCCCAGGCCGCGGAATGCGGGATCGACATAAAGCCGCTTGAGCTCGCAGACGCCCTCCGCCAGCGGCCGGATGCCGACGCAACCGGCGCCCTTGCCATCGATCACGGCGTAGAACAAACGACCCTCGGGCGCCGCGTAGCGTCCCGGCAGCGTCGCCATTTCCTCGTCGAAATTCTGGTAGCTGAGATCGACGCCGAGCCAGCCCGCATAGTTGCGAAAAAACTGGCGCACCTGTTCCAGTTCGGCCGAATCCTCCGCGTCGAGCACGCGTATCGCCGTGCCGCCAGTGCCGACTTTTGTCGTTTCGTTCATGGCGCAAGCTTACACATTGAAGATGAGGCAGGTGGTGGTGGCATGGGCATACAGCTTGCCGTCGGCATCGACCAGCTTGCCTTCGGCCGTGCCGATCTGTTTGCCGGCGTGGATGACGCGGCCTTCGGCGCGCACCGGGCCGACGCGGTCGGTGAGCGCCCTGATGTAATTCACTTTCAGCTCGATGGTGGTATAGCCCTGGCCCGCTTCGAGTGTCGACTGGATGGCGCAGGCGACGCAGGAGTCAAGCAGCGTCGCGTGGAAGCCGCCATGCACGGAGCCGATGGGGTTGTAATGGCGGTGCTGCGGCGTACCCTGGAACACCACGCGGCCCTTCTCGGCTTCGACCAGGCAGAAGCCCAGCGTGTCGCTGATCGGCGGTCGCGGCAACTCGCCGGCGATCATTTTCTGGAACAGTTCGAGGCCCGAGCATTCGCGCAGGTTTTCCATCGACAGGCCGCCGGTGCCGGGCGAACGCGCCAGCACTTCCTCCTGCAGCTTCAGCCACTCCTCGCGCCTGGCCTGGCTCATTACATGGTCTCGTTGTAGAGCTCGCGGCCGATCAGCATGCGGCGGATCTCGCTGGTACCGGCGCCGATTTCGTAAAGCTTGGCGTCGCGCCACAAGCGACCGACCGGATACTCGTTGGTGTAGCCGACGCCGCCTAGCGTCTGGATTGCTTCGCCGGCCATCCAGGTCGCCTTCTCGGCGGAATAGAGGATGGCGCCGGCGGCGTCCTTGCGCAGTGTGCGCGCGTGGTCGCCGCGGTCGCAGGCCTTGCCCAGCGCATAGACATAGGCGCGCGTCGCCTGCCAGGTGGAATACATGTCGGCCAGCTTGCCCTGCATCAGCTGGAACTCGCCGATGCTCTGACCGAACTGCTTGCGCTCGTGGATGAAGGGCAGCACCACGTCCATGCAGGCGGCCATGATGCCCAGCGGGCCGCCGGAGAGCACGGCGCGCTCGTAGTCGAGTCCGCTCATGAGCACCTTGGTGCCGCTGCCCACACCGCCCAGCACGTTCTCCACCGGGACTTCGCAGTCATCGAAGAACAGGGGGTAGGTGTTCGAACCGCGCATGCCGAGTTTGTCGAGGTGCTGTCCCTTGCTGAAGCCCGCAAAGCCTTTTTCGACGATGAAGGCGGTCATGCCCCTGGCTCCGGCATCCGGATCGGTCTTGGCATAGACCACCAGCGTGTCGGCATCACCGCCGTTGGTGATCCACATCTTGGACCCGTTGAGCACGTAGCGGTCGCCTTTGAGCGTGGCCTTCAGCTTCATCGACACTACGTCGGAGCCGGCGCCGGGCTCGGACATCGCCAGCGCGCCGACGTGCTCGCCGGAGATGAGTTTGGTCAGGTACTTCTGCTTCTGCGCTTCCGTGCCGTTGCGGCGGATCTGATTGACGCAGAGGTTCGAATGCGCGCCGTAGGACAGGCCGACCGAAGCCGAGGCGCGCGAAATTTCCTCCATCGCCACCATGTGCGCCAGGTAGCCCATGTTGGTACCGCCATAGGCTTCGTCGGCCGTCATGCCGAGCAGGCCCATGTCGCCGAATTTCTTCCAGAGGTCGGCGGGGAACTCATTGATGCGGTCGATCTCCGCCGCGCGCGGCAGGATTTCCTTCTGTGCGAATTGCCAGACGGCATCGCGCAGCATGTCGATATCTTCGCCGAGGTCGAAATTCAGTCCGAGCATCATTTTTCCTTTTTGGGGTGCATGGTCATGAGGGTCTGCTGCATGGTGGCGCAATGGGTGGCGTGGCCGTTCTTTACCGCATAGACCTCGCCGCGCGTGATGACGAGGTTCTTGCCGGACTTCAGCACCAGGCCTTCGGCGATCAGGTATTCGCCATCGGCGGGCGCCAGCAGGTTCAGCTTGAATTCGACGGACAGGACTTCGGCACCGGCCGGCATCAAGGTGAGCCCGGCATAACCGCCGGCGCTGTCGACAATCGTGGCGGTCATGCCGGCGTGGAAATAGCCGTGCTGCTGCGTCAGGTCAGCGCGAAAGGGCAGGCGTATTTCGCAATGCCCTGGTGCGAGGGCGGCCAATTCGGCACCGATCAACCCCATTACGCCCTGACGGGCGAAGCTGCCGCGCACCGTCGCCTCCCAGTCCGGATTGCGCGGTTCGAAGTTTTTCTGGGCGGGACGTACGGTATGGGGCATGAAATCTCCGGCCAAGCTTGCAGGTTTTGCATGGTAGTTGACGTTGACGTCAACGTCAACTACCCGGACCCTGTCGCGCGCCGTTTTGGTTGGCGCACGGACGGAGCTGCGAGCTGGTCGGACTTCAGCATCTCGCGGCACTGGCGCTCGAAGCGGGCGATCTCCTTGAGCACGGCCTGGATGTCGTCGCGCTGCTGCTCCAGCGCCGCGCGGCGCTGGGCCAGTACATCGAGGAAGGACTGCAACTGGGTCGACTCGTCCTCGACCGTGTCGTACATGTCGATCAGTTCCTTGATCTCGGCCAGACTGAGGCCCAGGCGCTTGCCGCGCAGGGCCAGTTTCAGGCGGGTC
>CAIZHL010000167.1 GCA_903932755.1 uncultured beta proteobacterium | reverse complement strand
CTCATCACCAACGAACGCCTGCGCACCGAACTCGAATTCATGGCGACCCGCGATCCCATGACCGGCGCACTCAACCGGCGCGCCTTTTTCGCGCAGGCGGCCGTGGAATGGGCGCGCTGCACCCGCTCCCACCGGCCCCTGTCGGTACTGACCTCGGACATCGACTTCTTCAAGAAGGTCAACGACACCCACGGCCATCACGTCGGCGACCTCGTCATCAAGGACTTCGCCACCCGGGCGCAGCAGATGCTGCGCCTGCCGGACATCCTGGCGCGCTTCGGCGGCGAGGAATTCACCATCCTCCTGCCCGACACGGGCATCGCCGAGGCGAGAAACGTCGCCGAACGCATCCGGGTCGAGATCGAGACCCAGCGCAACAAGGCGCTACCCCGCTACACGGTGAGCATCGGCCTGTCCGTCACGCACGGCAAGGCGGGAGACGCCGCCGACATCGAAGCCCTGATCGCCCAGGCCGACGCCGGCCTCTATCGGGCGAAACAGGGCGGCCGCAACCGCGTGGAAGGCTGATGCCACGCGGCGCCTGACCGGTCACAGGGCATCCCAGACAGGTACCTCAAGGAAGTTCGCCAGCATGTCGGCATCGGCACGGAGGCTATCGAGGTCACCATGGTCGGCGACATTGACCCGCCGGCCATTCTTCAACACCAGATTGATTTCGTAACTGTAAAAGCGCATGAAATCACCCGACGAGTCGGTCGAGTCGGCGTTGACGACAAACTCGCTGATCAGTTGCAGCGCATGGATATTGGCCAGCGGAAACGCCTCTTTCGTGAGCGGAAAGCCGCTGTGAAAGTTTCCGGTATTTGCGTCGAAGGCAAGCGTGCGCAGGTTCCGGTAGGTAAAGATGCTGCCGACCCCAAGAAATACGAAGCCACCGATCCCCTTGAGCAAAAGCGGCCAGCTGTCGTTGCCAAACAGGAAGAATAGACCGAGCAACAGCGGTCCGATGCCAAAAGCATGACAGAGCAGCGTGGGCTTGAATTCCAATCGTCCCGGTGCGACCTCGATGAGTTCGCTGCCGCGTGCGCTGAAGCCGCCCTTGTTGGCCGGTTTCCAGCTGGTGCGCAGCGCGACAGGGTCTGTCAGTTCGGGCGGGCGGGTGGAGATGCGACGTGGGTTCATGGTTCTTTTTTTCATTCTCCAAAACAGGACAGGCATTTGAATGCCCAAATCCCGGGCATTCCCGCGAACCCTGGAATCCGACGGCGTTCGAGCAGGGGCACAGGATTCCGGGTTCCGCTGCGCGACTATGGAATGACGGGAAATGGCCGGCAATTCGTGGTCGCCGTCGCGCCAGCGCCGACTTTTCTCAACTGCTCCGGGACAGATCCTGCCTCACCTGGATGCATGGCGGGGAATCGCCCAGCCAGGCATTGGCGCTTTCGGCACCCGCAAATGTACGCAACTCGTAAGGACTCAGGCCAATGCTCGCGAATCTGTCCAGCATGGCGAGGACGTCCGCTCTCCCGGCGATTACCGCAATCCGCAGTCCCGGATTGGAAACCACCGCAGCGCTGTTGCGCGCCGCCAGTTCTTCCAGAGCTGCGGGGGATGGCGCCATGCCGGCGCACCGACTGAAGTCATGCAGTGCGCGGCAGACCGCGTCGAAACGATAGTCCGACTGCAGTTTGACGACGACATCCAGAATTTCGGCTTCGCTGCAGTGCCCCGTATAGACGACCGTCACACGCCCTTGCGCCCAGTCGATGTGATGGCTCATGAAATGTTCAGGCGAAGCGGGCCGGCAACAGCTTCGGGGATGGCTGCGGCCGACCGCGAGGAATGCCTGATTCGCCGCAGGGAGTCTGCCGGCTGCAGGACATGTTCCGGCTCAGGACCGCGGCGCATTTTTCGCTTCCGCTGCGGGCTTATCCGCGTCGATGGCATCGACCCAGCCGCCGCCCAGCGCGCGATAGATATTAACCACCTGGATCAGCCGGTCCGCCGCGGTTCCCATCGCCGTCAGCTCGGCAGCGAACAATTCGTTCTCGGCGTAGAGCACGTCGACATAGCTGGCCGCGCCGTTTTCGAACTTGAGCCGCGACAGCCGTGCATATTCGCGCAAGGCGGCAACCCGCGCCTTTTGCGCGGCATAGGATTCGGCGGTTTTCTGCGCGCCGGTCAGGGCGTCGTTGGTATCGCGCAGCGCATTCAGGATCGCCAGCTGGTAGCCGGCCAGCGCCTCGCGCTCGCCGGCCTCGGCCGAGCGCACCTGGCCTTCGATGTTGCCGAAGGTGAACACCGGGCCGCCGATGTTGGCGGCCAGCGCGGCGATGCTCGCCGGACCGGTGAGGAAATTGCCCGCGGCGGCGCTCAGCGAACCCAGCATGCCGGTCAGGGAAATCGTCGGGAAGTAGAGCGAACGGGCGACGCCGATGTCGGCATTGGCGGCGACCAGGTTCTGTTCCGCCTGCAGCACGTCCGGGCGGCGCTCGATCAGCGACGAGGGCAGGCCCGGCGGCGTCGGCGGCACGGCCAGATCCTCGATGCCGCGACCGCGCAGGATCGGTCCGGGTGGGCGGCCGAGCAGCACCGACAGCAGGTTTTCCTGCGCGGCGATCTGCTGTTCGATCAGCGGAATGGCCTGCATCGCCTGCTGGTACTGCGACTCCACCTGCGACACCTCGACCTGCGAGACCACGCCGCCGGCAAAGCGCAGCCGGAAGATGCGCAGCGATTCCTTTTGATTGGCGGCGGTGGAGCGCGAGATTTCCAGCTTGCGGTCGAGCGAACGCAGCGTGAGGTAGCTCGACGCGACGCCCGAGACCACCGTCAGCAGCGTGCCGCGCCGGCCCTGCTCGCTGGCATAGACGCGGGCTTGCGCCGCCTCGCTCTGCCGGCGCACGCGGCCGAACAGGTCGATCTGCCAGGCCGCGCTGACGGTGCCCTGATACAAGTTGTACCAGGGATCGACGCCGGCCGGAATCGGACTCACGCCGACTTCCGAGCCGCGGTTGCGGCTGGCATCGAGCCCGTAGCCGAACTGCGGGAAGAACTGCGAGCGGGTGGTGGCCAGCTGTCCGAGGTACTGATCGACCCGCGCCGCGGCGATGCGGATGTCGTAGTTCTGGCGCAGCGCGGTTTCGATCAGCTCGTCGAGCGCGGGATCGTGGAACTGCTGCCACCAGCGCAGGTTGGCGAATTCCGCGGCCTGCGGGTAGTCGACGCGCCAGGCGGCGGGCACTTCGCCTGCGGGGCGGACATAGTCGGGGCCCACGGTGCAGCCGCCGAGGGCCGCGGCCAGGGCGATCAGGAGCAGCGGGCGACGCAGGGCTTTGTTCAAGGCAGCCATGTCAGTGCGCCTCCGCGTCGGCCGGGGCGGACTGCGCCGACCGGCGCGCGCTCCAGGTTTCCAGCAGGGTGAAGAAGAGCGGAACGAAGAAGGTGGCGATCAGGGTCGACACCAGCATGCCGCCGATGACGCCGGTGCCGATCGCGCGCAGGCTGTTGGCGCCGGGACCGCTGGCCATCGCCAGCGGCACGCAGCCGAGGATGAAGGCGAAGGAGGTCATCAGGATCGCGCGCAGGCGCAGGCCGGCGGCTTCGATCGCCGCCTCGCGGATGGCCATGCCCTGGTGCACGCGCTCGATGGCGAACTCGACGATCAGGATCGCGTTCTTCGCCGAGAGGCCGACCAGGGTGACCAGGCCGACCTGGAAGTACACGTCGTTCTCCAGGCCGCGCGCCCAGGTCAGCAGCAGCGCGCCGAAGATGGCGAAGGGCACGGTGAGCACCACCGCCACCGGCAGCGTCCATTTCTCGAACTGGGCCGCGAGCAGCAGGAAGACCACGATGATGCCGAAGATGAAAGCTGACGACGAGGTGCTGCCCGAGGCCTTTTCCTGCAGCGCCTGGCCGGCCCAGGCGTAGGTGAAGCCTTCGCCGAGAACCTCGCCGGCGACCTCCTCCATCGCCTGCAGGGCCTGGCCGGAACTGTAGCCCTCGGCGGGATTGCCGGTGATCTTTACCGCCGGAAAGCCGTTGAAGCGCGTGATCAGCTTGGGCGCCGCGACGTAGCTGAGGGTGACCAGGGTCGACAGCGGCACCATGGCGCCGTTCTTCGAGCGGATGTAGACCTTGTCGAAATCGGCGGGACGCGCGCGGTAGTTGGCGTCGGCCTGCAGCACCACCCACCAGAAGCGGCTGAACTGGCTGAACTGGCCGGCGACCTGCGAGCCGAAATAGGCCTGGACGGTCTGGAACACGTCGGCCACCGGCACGCCCAGCAGTTCGGCCTTGTTGCGGTCGAGGTCGAGGAAAAGCTGCTGCGAGGTGGCGCGGAAGGTGCTGCTGACGCCCTGCAGTTCGTGGCGCTGGCGCGCCTTGGCGAGGAAGGCCTGGAGCTTTTCCTGGAGGATCGCCGGCGGGCCGCCGATGCGGTTCTGGATGTAGAACTCGAAGCCGCCGGTGGTGCCCATGCCGGGAATCGACGGCGGATTGAGGGCGAAGACGAAGCCGTCGCGCAGCTTGGCGAAGGCGGCGTTGAGCCGCGGCAGCGCGGCAAACGAAAGCAGCGACGGATCCTTGCGCTCCTCGAAGGGCTTGAACGAACCGAACAGCACCGCGGCGTTGTTCTGGAACTGGCCGTCGATCAGGCTGTAGCCGTTCACCGTGGCAATGTCCTGTACCGCCGGGTCGGCCAGCGCGATCTTTTCGGCTTCGCTGGTCAGCCGGCTGACGACGCTTTGGCTGGCGGCGTCCGGCGCCGCGGCGGCGATGAAGAAGTAGCCCTGGTCCTCGTCGGGGACGAAGCTCGAGGGCACGATGCGGAACAGGGCGAAGATGGCCACCAGCACCGCGATGAAGGCGGCAAGGCCTTTCACCGGATTGTCGATGATGCGGGAAACGCCGCCGATGTAGCCCTGGCGGACGCGTTCGAAGCTGTTTTCGAACCAGAGGAAGAATCCCTTCTTTTCGCCGTGGTGCGCCTTTAGGATGATCGCCGCAAGCGCCGGCGACAGCGTCAGGGCCATGATGCCGGAGATCACCATGGAAATCGCGATGGTCACCGCGAACTGCTTGTAGAGCGTGCCGGTGACGCCGCCGAGGAAGGCCACCGGCAGGAACACGGCGAGCAGCACCAGCACGATCGAGATCAGCGCCCCGGCGATTTCTGTCATCGCCGCCTTGGCCGCCTCGAAGGGCGATAGCTTCTTCGTCGTCATGTTGGCTTCGACCGTTTCGACCACCACGATCGCGTCGTCGACCACGAGTCCGATCGCCAGGATCATGCCGAACATGGTCAGCATGTTGATCGAGAATCCGAACAGGTGCATGCCGACGAAGGTGCCGATGATCGATACCGGCACCGCCAGGATCGGAATCACCGTCGCGCGCAGCGTCTGCAGGAAGACGAAGACCACCAGCACGACGAGGATCACCGCCTCGACGAAGGTATGCACCACCTTTTCGATCGAATTGATGGTGAACAGGCTGGTGTCGAGCACGATCTTGTATTCCAGCCCGGGCGGGAAGGATTTCTTCAGCTCGGCCAGTCGCGCGCGCACGGCTTTCGCGGTTTCGACCGCATTGGCCCCCGGCTGCTGGTACACCGCGATGGTGGTGCCGACCTTGCCGTTGATGCGGCTGGCGATGCTGTAGTCGCGCTTGGCCAGCTCGACGCGACCGATGTCCTTGAGGCGGACGATGGCCGAGCCCTGCTGCGCGGCGCGGATGATGATGTCCTCGAATTCCTCCGGCTTGGTCAACAGGCCCTGCGCGGTGACGACGAAGGACTGCGCCACGTCGGGCAGCATCGGCTGGGCGCCGAGCTGGCCGATGCCGAAGGTCTGGTTCTGGCTCTGGATGGCATCCGCCACCTGCTTCGCGGTGACGCCCATCTCGGCCATGCGGTCGGGGCGCAACCAGATCCGCATGGCGATGTCGGGCAGGCCGAAGACGCTGGCGCGATTGGCGCCGGGGATGCGCTTCAGCTCTTCGAGGATGTTGAGGTTGGCGTAGTT